>CAZALJ010000057.1:0-8904 GCA_964485715.1 uncultured archaeon | reverse complement strand
ATATTGAATTTACCCCAGATATCAAAGAGAGAGTTCAGGAAGCTGCCAGTATCATTTATGAGGATAAAAATGATAAAGAGAAAAATAGTACTCCACGTGAAGTTCAACGAGTTTTAAAGTATATCCAGAAAAGTGGTTTTCT
Source organism: uncultured archaeon (assembly GCA_964485715.1). Classification (GTDB taxonomy): domain Archaea; phylum Asgardarchaeota; class Heimdallarchaeia; order Hodarchaeales; family Hodarchaeaceae; genus Hodarchaeum. The sequence continues at coordinate 8,762 of CAZALJ010000057.1, read as the reverse complement.
CTGCGATCTTCATAGGAAATATGGTCTAGTCCACGAAGACTGTGATATCTGCAAAGTAGAATAAAAACCTAATCATATGATCATAGGTCGTATTTTTTGCAAATCAAATAAGTAATTTCTAGTAATTCACTACAATATTGCTAATGATAAAAATTAGTCAGAAATGATGAGTTCTTTTTTTTTATTGGTTCTTTCAGCAATTGTTATTATATGAATGGGGGGAGTCACCAAAGAATAACACTGGTGACAACAGGATCAGAAGTAATGTTTTTACTTTCTTAATTTTTTATTAATTTCTGGGGGAACTATCTCTGAGGGGAGTTCCTATGATACTTGTTTTTTAAATTTACTATAAATATGGGAATTCTATATAATGTAAAATATAGGAATAATCATGTGATATTCATATTATTTTAGATAAACTTTATAAGTAGTAATTTTTCTATGATGAACATAATGATATCATACTACTGTTATGTCAACTGTAGTGATTGCAGGAGTACAGCAATGTTATTTGATAAATCATGTAACGGTGAGCTAGACCGTGTTTTATGATAAATGTAGTGAATGTAATAGTACAGCTATGTTATATGACGAACAACGAGGAGAAGTCATCTGTGAAGATTGTGGGTTGGTTGCCAATAGCGTAATTTTCAGCCGTGAACCTGAATGGCGCGCATATAACTCAGAGGAAGAAAAATCAAAAGTCCGCGTTGGACTCCCCACTTCTGTTCTCAATAATCGAGAAATGCGAACCGTTATAGGGGGGAAAACTAAGGACTCCTATGGCAAAACACTTGATACAGCCACTCAAGCAAAGTTTGCCCGGTTATTAATAATGGATGAACGAATCCAGGATAGAATGACACGGAATATTAAAAGCGCTTTAATGGAGCTAAAGCGTATTAAATCACATTTAAACCTGTCAGATGATATTTCGGAAACAGCGGTACTTCTTTACAAAATGGCTCTTAATAAAGACTTGATTAAAGGCCGCTCAGTCATTGGGATGATTTCTGCAGCAATATACCTCGCGTGTCGAAAAAAGAATACAGCAATTACGCTTAAAGATACTGCTGAAAAAGCTAATATCTCAACCAAAGAATTAGGACGCTGTATTCGTATTTTTCTCCAAAATATTAATATTAGTAACACCTGTCTCGATCCTGTAACACTTATTAATCGATTGGGTGAGAACTTGGGTTTAACCATGTTTACCCGCAAAGTAGCTATCGATATCCTCACAGAAGCTCGTGAGAAACAATTAACGATAGGGAAAATTCCAATGTCTTTAGCTGCGGCAGCAATTTACATTGCTTCAATTCAAACAGGTGAAAGACGTACCCAGCAACAAATCGCAACACCTGCACGAACAACACCAGTAACGATTAGGAATCGGTTTAAAGAGCTAGCTAAAGGTTTGGGACTGGAAAATTTTGAGGTTAAACGAGGGGCGGCCGCTAAACCAGTGATTATTAAGAATCCAACGAAATGGATTCGTAATCAGCGAAGTGCATATGGTTAAACCTTCATTACTCATTTTTAATGATGTTCACATTAAGAGAAGTATCGATTTCTGCGAGGGTAGAATCAAAAAGTATTTGTCCTTGGAAGGCAAGGCCAAATAAAATTTTTCTAGCGAGCTCTATGAGTCTCCTGATCCCTCGTCTACAAGAACTTGAATATCTAAAATAAAAAATAATGATTCATTAATGAACTCTTTAATATTAACAGCCAAAAGAGAGCGTAAACTATACTCACCGTGAATGACCTTTAATGTATCCAAAGCTTTACGGAGGCGACGAGAAAATTCAAAATGAGAGGGAATAAGATTTCCTTCTTCTAATAAGCAAAGTTCGACGACACGTTGTTCATATGCAGCCATCGGCAGGAACAAACTAGACTCTTCTATATGACTTTGAAATGGCGTATCACTAACGCTACCCAGTTTTTCAATAAGTGTATCTGCTGTTACGATCATACTCAGGACAACCAACTTTAATGCAAAGAGTTTATCCAGTGTTGAAGATGCATTGACATACACTCGGATAGAATTGTTTAGATACGTATGTGAATCGTCAAAGACTGTTGTCATAAGAGTAATCCAAACCTTTTTCCATTTTTTTAATTCCTAGGAAGAGAAACAGAGTTAATTTAGAGCCTTTTGATGCAAACCTTTGCTTTTAGCTTCAAATCAAATTAAAACATCATTTTTTTTTAAGACTGTGCAAAAGAAGAAAAAAATTTGCATTTATTCTCCAATAATGGTGACATGTAGCTGTCGTTTTCGTGACTTAACATCTAATTCCATGAATGCAATCTGTTGCCATGTACCATGTGTCAACTGCCCTTGACTAATTGGAACCGTCAAAGAGGGCCCTAATAAGGATGCTCTGACATGAGAATGACCATTACCATCATGCCAAGTCTGTTCATGGAAGTAATCAAGTGATTTAGGTGCTACTCGTTCTAAGAAGTCTGGAATATCACGCAAAAGTCCTGGTTCATACTCAAGAGTAATAATTGCCCCTGTAGAACCAGCCACAAAAATGGTCACAATTCCTTTTGTAACCCCAGATTGTCGAACTATGCGGTTTAATTCGGAAGTAATATCCACAATTTCAGTCTCATGAGTATTTTTCAAAAGTATTTCAGATTGAAAGACTGTCATAAGTTTCATCTCATTTAATTGAGGTATCAGATAATGATTTCCGAATACATTATAAATTAAAAAGGTGAGGCCAGAATAAGATGTTATTACTCACTGTATGTTAATAGCAATAGATTGCTTTGTATTATTCCCGAATACGTCAATAATTGTAGCTACTACAATATAACTCCCAGGATCGGAGTATTCATGAGTTGCAGATCCTTGGATATTCCTCAATACCTTTTTTCCCTTCATTTCCCGATAAGAATACCACATAGCTTGGAAACAGTCATTCTGATAATTCCAATCTATCGCCCAAAAATCGATGTATTCAACAAAATCATGTTTTCTGGAAACATCTAATGGTTTACTAGGGATGAATTCTATGATGCTAATTTTTAACTTGTTATCATTAACCTTTGCTTCTAACTTGGCTACTGGAACCGCAAACTCACCCTTAAAGGATGTATGATCAGCAGCAGAATCAACTTCGGGGCCTTGAGTGAGAAATAGGGGGATTTGAGAACCTGATATACTGAAAATGTTAAATGGTGTACTATGGGGTATCTTTAGAATTCTTTTCTTTATTTCATGAATGGAATGGTGGCTAATGTCAACCCCAACCCACTTTCTTTCTAATTTTTCTGCTACTGCAACAGTAGTTCCTGATCCACAGAAAAAATCTGCAATAATGTCACCTTTTTCTGATGAAATTTGGATTATTCGTGATAGAAGAACTTCAGAATTTTCAGTGGGATACAGCGTTTTCTTAAGTTTTTCGTAACCTGCGATGTCAAGCCAGATGTTATCATTAGAATATTGCCTTTCAGCGAAGTCCTGGCCTTTTCTTTTCCTTTTTTTGATACTTGAAGAGTTAAGCTTCGCTTTCTCACTACTTTGATAAACAAAGATAGAATCTGAATGAACAATTAGATGTGTTTGACTATAAGCTTGCTTTAATGATAAATTTTTCTTCATTCTACGCACTAAAAACTCATTAACGAAATTCTGGTTCCCAAACACTTCATCTAACACAATTTTTGCATAATGACAGAAATGATAATCAAAACGAACAAAAATAAATCCATCATCACGTAGTAAAGGTTTCATCAACAGTATGCGTTTCTTGAACCATTGTTTGAAGAATTCGACAGGATCCGAAGCGTTTAGAACATTTTTATAAGCTAAATCTTCAATCGGAAAAACTACATTCTCTGTCGCATTAAGTTCACGCTCTTCTGATAAACCAACAGGAATCACGATATTTTCATTAGTTCCAGTGAAAAATGGGGGGTCGATGTATATTATTTTCAGCTGTTTTCGTAATTTAGGTTCTAAAAGTGGTAAAACGTCAAAGTTATCTCCGAAAATTAGCATGTTCGTCCATTCAGCTGGATTTTCCTCACTAAATATCGCTTTTTGAGTTCTGTATTTTTCAATTAACTGAATTGACAAATTATTCGTGGTACCTGAGCCGTTAGAAGTACTAATAACATTATTTTGGTGATAAGAATAATTAGAGTCGTCTAAAAAATCAGGGAAAGAAGTGCATTCATAAGCGGAAAAAAATATGCCATTTTTTGTTAAATTTTTCACTATAATTTCAAATAATTGCTTATCCTCATCTACTCCTACCCATCTCAACTGTAATCGGTCTGCAACAGCTAGGGAAACACCTACATCAGCAGAAAGGTCAAGAAAAAGCTCTTTTTTATTTAAACACATCCGAAGTAGTCTATTGTAGAAACTAGAGGAATTAGTTACTTTATGATCTATGACCGCTTCAAAGCTTTGGATATCTAACCAATTAGAATCGATTATTTGGCCTTTCTTTAGAGGTACCCAATACTCTGGACTACCTTTATTATTTAAGCGAATCTGACCCTTTACACAGAGATCTAAAATCGTTTCTTGCTTTAATTTCCAATGAGTTCCAGGAGGAGGTGCTAAGACTACTTCCTTATTTTTAAAAGTAAATTTTTTAGGCGTACCCTGCCCTTTAGAGACAAAAGAATGCCAATAACCTCCGCTTTCCTTTTCATTTAACACAGGATTAATTCGTGGATTAGGATTTTTGGAATAAAGTAATATGAAATTCGTTCTCTCAAACACTGTCGAATCTGGAGCGTACCAGAGCTTAAAAGGAGAATCAATAATAATCTCATTTACAAACCTATCAGATCCGAAGATACTATCTATAATGATTTTCAAATAAGCTTTCATTGTACCATTTACTTTAATTGAGAAAAAACCCTCCTCATCTAACACATATTTACAGTATTCAAACAACTCTTCGGTTTTTCTCCAAAATTTGTCTGTGAGTTCACCTGATTGGATGTAGGTCGGATCTATTAAATTTCCATTCAGAAGATCGTGAAGTTCTTCTCTTATCTCCTTTTTGATTGTATAATAGTGCATTGAAAGATCCAAGAAGATTAAACGCGGATGTAAATTCTTGAAAAATGATCTGAGTTTTTTGAGTACTCTGAGTTTTGATCCTAAAAGTAGAATTTTATTTTCTTCCTTAGGATGTTTCACTCCCAAATGTTTAATTCCTGAATCTGAGGTATTTTCGATCATTTTTTGAAAACCAAAATTTCTGTCATTGTAAATGATTTATATCATGCAATATAAGTTGTTTCTGCTTCATAATTCTTGAATAGAAAAAGAGCAGTGAAATCCCTAATAAAATTATTACACTAGAAACTAAGAATGACATTCGGTAAGCTACTGCTATCGGATAACCAAGGAAGATTATTAGATCAGCAATTGGGCCTCCAACCATAAATCCTGCTAATCCCCATCCTGTAGCTAATGCAATATTAAACAACGCGAATCCAGGTCCTCTCAATCTATTAGGTAAAAGATCAGCTGTGTATGCAAATGAAACACTTTGGAGTAATGATGAACAAACCCCTAAGAGAGAAAATACAATTGCTATGAGTAAATATGGTTGTTCTCCTAATAAAAATAATAATAGATAACTAATGGAAGCCCCAAAACTACCCAACATTAGAACAGGGGTGCGACCAATTTTATCGGAGGCTCTTCCAGCTAAAGGAGTTATTAAACCTCCTGTCAGAGAGAAGAGAATTAGTAAATAACTTAGTAATTGGTCGTTAAAATCCAAGGGGCCTTCACAGTAATAAAGGAAAATTTGAGTACTTGAAGAAATTCCAATTATTACTACTACAACATAGAGAAGGAAAAATGAATAGAAAGGTTTTCTCAGTAATTCTTGCAATTTTCCTGTAGATGTGATTGGAACATCATCAAAAGGTGTTCTCCTTTTTTGCGGAGAAAATTGAATCACAATAGCACACAAGAATATCAGAAATGCTACTATATAAAAAATCGTTCCTTCACTGAATCCTAAACCATCACGATAGAGAATCCCACTTGATAAAAAGCCCACTATTTGACCCAATAAACCTAATCCATCAATGAATCCTACTAGTTGTCCACGTTGCTGGCCCTCGGTAGCTTGAGCTACAAGAAATCTGACACCCAAATCGCTCATACTCCAGAATACTTCTAAGATAGACAGTACAATGATCATAAAGAAAGCAGCCCCCAAATCAGATTCAAGTCGCAGAAAAATGGTATGACCATAATACGCAATTAAATAGGTAACAGCAGCGATTAATTCTCCCCGAACAATATATTTTCTTGCTAAAAATGGGTCATTATTAAGTCTGGGCCCCCAGATCTTTAGTTGCCCAAATGTCGATCCAAGAAGATTTGCAGTCCCTAGTAAGGCAGCTAGAGTATTGGGTAATCCTAGGAAAGTTCTTAGATAGAGATAAAAAAAAGCATAAAATACAGCCCGTCTCAAGAATGAAATGAATTGGAACAATCCTATTGGGAATATTGCCCTGTTAATCTTCATTGTCTTGTTATTCCAAATAATCAAAAATTATTGTTATTATGTTAGAATTGAATCCAAAGTATCTTGTTTGGACTCCTTTAAATTAGGAGCTTTATGCAGCGATGTTTTGAAAGATAATGCAGACCAATAATTGAAGATGAGCCTTAAATTTCCTGATGTTCGTAAAAGTAGCTCTAAATCATAAACTGATATTTGATCTCTTTTTTCCCGTACCTTATCTAGTAGTGTTCCTATGGTAGGTAAATCTTTCTCCACTGTGGTTTTTAGCTGTTTTGGCTGCCTGTCTAGAAGGAGCAAAACATCAAGGTGTTCTAGTCCTCCTGATTTATCATCAATCTGTTGTAGGATTTTTATGACAATTTCTTTTTCAAGTCCTTCATTTATTCTGTGATGTGTACCACGCCATTTTGTCAAGTGGCCTACCCCACGTTCACCACCTTTAGGTAAAAGTACCATATTAGACCCTGTTATACGCCAGCGAGCAGAATCACATCCATCGACTATTTCTGTTAATTGATTGATAATACTTGGTGCGCCTACTCCCAATGTCCATAATTTAACTTTTCCTAAAGCTTCACATTTTCTGAGATGTTTTTTCAATTCATCAAGCACAAAAAATAACCGATTTGCTTGTCCTCCCCCCTTTCTCATCAGGGGAACGAGACGGCCAATGAAAAACCATTCGGGTAACCCCTCATTCAGGATAATATCATTTAGAATTTCAAATCTATCATAAGGAACAACAGGTTGCACTTCTAATGAGTATAGTTCCCTATAGTTTGCTAAAATCTTTTCATCAGGAAAATCTAATGTTATTTTCAGAATAGTTGGATCCTGTCTAGTTATTTCTCGATAAATTTTCTTTAATTCTTCTATATTTAGATCAATCTTTTTTTTTCTATTTAACGCTGAAAAAGCACCCGAATCTAATATGATTTGACCATCCCACCCAAGAAAATCATGAATTCCCTTTTTTTTAATTTTTTGAAATAATCTTGGACTGCTAAAGAAGTCTATAGCTGATATCATTAATGCATCTGGTTTCAATGCCCAATCGTAAGTCCAAGGTCGAAACCGTGCATTAATTGGAGTTCCAAGAGCAAAGATCATGATTAATCCTCATTTCATGAAATCGATTAAAAATAATGGTTTTTTGGAAAATTTCTCTAAGAATTGCAATAACTTTTGTTGTCCAATTCCAAGTCCCCCCATGTTTTCAACAACAACTTTGGTATCTATTTGGGTCTCTAGACCTTCAACAGCTTTTAAGTAAGCTTTTCCCATTAAAATATAAATAAAATCAAAATTTTCCTTGTTATTCCATTCGACTATCTCTCGAATAACCTGTGGATTATGATCTTCAGCAATCTGCTTTGTCATTTTCAAATCATAATATTTTATGGAATCATCACTGCGTAGAAAACCATATTTCGCAGAAATAATTCCGAAAAAAAGGTTAGAACCCCATTTACCTTCACGCTTCGCTTTTTGAATAACTTGAAACATAGGTCCAGTATACGCTTTAGAAGCTCGTATCTTACGATTATGTAACTCCGGAGTCTTTTTCTTACTGCATGAAACGATTAATAGGACTTTGGGTTGTATCAACAGCGCAATCTTCCAGGTGGAACTATATGAATACTTATGAAAGCATCGATTTAAGGTGCTCAGCATATCGATTACTCACTTCATCCGCACCTCTAATTGTGATCTCAGAAGGTTTTTGTACTCCTAGTTTTAGCTCTACAGCCCTTGCTATCTGTTCTTGCTCAAAGATATCTCCAGCCTCCACTTCCGGAGTTGTACCAAGATCACGGAGAATTGCAACACTCACAGCATCAATAGCAATTCTGTCAGTGCTTGCAAGCATGACTTGCGAATTAAGAAGTTTCCCTTTTTCTGGACCCCCCTCAACGAAGGAATCAACACCATCCAATATTATTATTGATGGTGAATAGACTTGATTGATTTCAGCAATGAGTTTTCGCATAAGAGGAGAGGAATGAAGTTCTTGCATATACCTATATCCTTGACGAGGAACCAAACCAACTGCTAACTTCAGTGAAAAAGTGAAATGCCCACCATACCGGTGTGTTTTTAGACATGGTAAGCCAATAATTGCATCAACTTCTTGAATGATTTTTGGAAAAAGGAAACCATCTTTCCAATGAGAATCATTTGGTTGATTTGGTTGAAAATGTACCCATTCTGATTGTGGCATCG
>CAZALJ010000056.1:7657-8911 GCA_964485715.1 uncultured archaeon | reverse complement strand
CACCATATTAATAAAATATCGTCCAGAGATTATGTATTCGGTTTTGAAAGCTCAGCCAGGCCGCACACGAGAAAGCATGATTGAATCTGTTTACCAACACATCACTACTTTAGCTGAAATGCTGAATAATGATGTTAGTCCTCAAGGTGTTGCGGAATTTCTGGTTAATTATTTGACAGATACAACCAACCCTCAATTTACTCCTGGAGAATTAACCTCTGAGGAAAAAGACATGGCACGTGAACTGGTTTCTGATAAATACGAATCAGAAGAATGGCTTTATTAAAAATGACCTATAACGATATTTTCAGGGAACTCACTTTCTAAAAAATTCAAAATAAAATTCTTTGGAAAGCGAATTTTTCCATCTTTTCGAAATAATGTGAGTTTTTCAGCAAATGCTGTCTCAACATGAGTCAGAATTGACTCTGCAATAACTCGTGTGACTCCTATATCAGAATTTTTATCAGTAATTATGGCACATAGTAACCCATCACGCTTAACCATTAAGATATAATGATCTAGCGTATTTAAAGATTGTAATCCCCCACTTGGCCCCATAACTCCGCTAGTGAACTGATCTATGGCATTTAAAAAACCAGGAATCATATCTACATCTAATTCTTGTGAAGATTCTTCTGTAAAAAGATATGAAGCAATAGGAATTCCAGTAGGGAGATATAGATAAAGCCCAAGCAATTTGATTTGCTTCTCCCCAATGATATTAGCTGTTTTCTCCGAAAACCAAGAAAAAGCTTCATCCAAATTTGTCCCCAATTTCATTGAAACTTCAAAGATACGAAAAGAACGGTTTGGATTCAGAATGGGAAGTTGAGCTAATTTAATTTTCGTAATTAATTTTTCTAATTCAATATGATTTAGATCCGATTTATTAGCTAATATTAATAGTGGGGCATTGATATTCCATTCTAAGCATTTCCAAAGCCAGTCTACCACCTCATCTAATTTTTCAACGTCACTAGCGTCGATGACAAAAATAAGCCCTTGTGATAATTGCACATAATTTTTCCAAAATAATTGCCTAAAATATTGATGACCACCCAGATCAAAAAGCTGGAAAAGAGTTCCCTTTACATCTACTACTTCCACATCTAGCCCCGCAGTTGGAAGTGTTTGATTGTACTTCCCAGTTTGGAGTCTAACACTAAGGGTAGTCTTCCCAGCGTTCTCTAATCCAACAACAGCTATCGGAATGCGTTTTTCGGAAGAAATTTGCAATTAGCTTCAGACTCT
>CAZALJ010000056.1:0-7557 GCA_964485715.1 uncultured archaeon | reverse complement strand
CAACAGCTATCGGAATGCGTTTTTCGGAAGAAATTTGCAATTAGCTTCAGACTCTACACTATCTAAAAATAAAATCTCGAAGGTTATATATAATATATCTTATTCATTATTACCTTCACAGCTCCAAATAATGTGCAAAAGATATGGTCGAAGTAATTGTTCAAAAGGACTTTCAAAAAATTCTAAAATCTAATGAAAAATCTCGATATTCGATTTTAAGACAGTATCTTGTAAAATCAGGTCTCTTTACAGATTTTTCATTTATTTTTGACGATTTATTGGATTTTAGCTCCCAATCAAGAATTTTTCTGCCAAGTTTCTCGCGAAGTCAATTAATTCTCCTTGTCTTTCTGAATTTGATTGAGGATCAAAAATTTCTATCTGTAGCGTGTCTAATTCGGTGGCTAAGTGTAAATGGATCCATTCTTTGTCTTCTGAAATTAGTTTAATACCGATAAAGGTGTCAAGTGCGTAAAAGCTAGGAGGTGGGTGATTAAGAATAGAAGTAAAAAAGTCTAACATTCTATTTAGCGGGAAGGTGATTTCTGCTGTTCTTTGAGGAAAAGTTTGATGACGACGATATAAATCTGTAGACTTAACCTGTTCTCGGGCCATTTGACTCAAAACTGTCAATGAAGCTACGAGTCCATCGGATCCTGGAGCAAAGACAGGTAGTATAAACAAACCTGTATCGTTAAAACCATAGATTGCACGGTGATCTAACACATTTCTTGCTAGAGCTCCTGGTTCTCCGTGCCCCGAAAAAATTATGTTCTTATCAAGATCGTTATAAACTGATGGATGCACAGTGTTACCCACTACAACCGTGGCATTCGAATCGGGATCATGTCTTGAGTGTAAGTTTACTGTTGCTGTTTCTTCTGCTGTTCGTATTCTCCCTTGACTGTCAATAATGATAGCATGCCTAGCCTCAGCGTCCAATGCAATTCCTAAATCTGCTCCAATAGTACTTACTGTCTCTTTTAGTCGAAGAAGGGATTCAGGATTGGGTAAAAATAATGGATTCCGCGGTCGATGCGCGTTTAAAGTGATAACCTCACATCCAAACTCGCTTAGTAAATCAGGCATTATGAGAGACATTGGTCCACAAGCACAATCGATCACTACTCGTAACTTCGCTTCTTTCATTATTTCCTTACTCTCAGAAAAAAATCCTGCAATAGCACGATCATAGATCTTCATTGCATCAGCAACACTAATCCAACCAACTTCAGTAGAGCTGACTCGTCTGATATCTCGTTTATTAGCGATTTCAACTATTTTTTTAGTCTTTTTACTCTCGAATTCAATGCCTGTTGAATCGAAAAGCTTGATTGAAACCATCCCAGCTAGATTGTGGCTTCTTGTGATCATTACTCCAGCATCAGCACCAAAGCGTCTAATAGAAAACTGTAAGATACTTGTTGGAATAGCACGAAGATCAATTAATTCTATGCCACTCGCCATCAACCCGCCTGAAAAAGAGCGTTTAAGCATCCTAGAATCACGTCGATAATCTCTACCGACCATAACAACTGCTTTCGAATCTAAAAAGGTTCCCACAGCCCCCCCAAGCAATGAAACTAACTCGGGAGTTAGTTCGGTATTTGAAAAAGCCATTATTCTCCCCCATTTCACGTACGATTCATCTAAATTTGTCAATTTTCATTATCCTCTCTTAATAATTAATCTAATAAAGTAAATAGAGTTCTATCCACTAAATGATGGAATTCTCTTTTATGATCTGGCCTTTTACGGTCGTTAGAGGCGCTTTTGCATGTGTATTGGAACCAATAACTGTTCCTGGAGCCAATTTCGAACCATTTGGAATGATAACATTGTTACAAATTACTGCTTCCTTAATATTTACATTGTTCCCAATTTCCACATGATGCCAGACGACTGAAGAATGGATTCTGGTATTCTCGCCAACAATTACCTCATTGCCAAGAACTGTTTGGGGTCCAACGATTGTACCCATACCCAATTTTACATTCGATCCTATGGCAACCGGTGGATCAAGTCGGGTTCCTGAGGCGATTTTTACTTTTGGTTCACTCAACCAAATATCTTTTTCCTCCCAAGTTGCTTTGGGAAAATATGGAAAAGCCCAACGCCTAAGAACATCCCAATTAGTATATAAATAGGTCTGTGGATTACCTGCATCCATCCAATAATAGTCTTTTACATACCCGAAAATCCCGTATTCACGCGTGAGATAGGGAAATACATGTTTACCAAAATCCATTAAATCGTGTAAAGTGTCCAAGATGTTAAGTACTCCATGATTGAAAGCATATATTCCAGTGTTTACTAGGTTGGATTGAAGGTGAATGGTTTCTTTTTTGGAAAAAGTAAGAACAGCTAAAGCTAATTCTTCAGGATGGGGTTTCTCGAGGAAAAGTAAGATCCTTGAATCTTGATTGAGCATAATGACGCCAAAAGCGCGAGGATAGGGGACATCTTTTAGTGTAATGCTCGCAATACCTTCTTTTTTACAGTGAAATTCCATAAAATCTTTCAAAGGTATATTTGTTATAATATCAGCCATCGAAACAATGAAACGATCTGTGTCAATATAGTTTGAAGCTTTTCTCACCGCGTCAGCTGTATCTAGAGGATCCATTTTAGGTAATATTATTTCAAGATCATCAAAGTGATCGATCTTAGCCAAATAATTCCGTATCTCTTCCTGTAGATATCTCGTAATTATTATTATCTTTTCTGTGATTCCTGCATTCCTTAGAAGCTCTAAACTGTAATCGATCATTGGTTTATTTGCTATTGGTACCATCGGTTTAGGACAGTAAGTGGTTAGAGGCATGAGTCTGGCGCCTACTCCCCCTGCTAGAACAATAGCACTCCATTCATCCATTTTGTTAGAAACACCAATTGAAATTCTATTAACTGAGTTCACTGAAATTTTGCATTCTACTAAGTATCGTCTCTTTATCGCGATCTTCACATATTTCCAATATTCCAATCCTTAAATTACTTTTTACTACTTATTCGTCTACATGAATTTATATTGGAATAAGATCTCTCCAGAATATTGTAACATAACTCAAAAAGAGAAGAGACGATCTTGGTTAAATACCAAACTTTGACCTAGATATTGTTTCTAAAATAGATTCGCCAATGATGCGTGCATAGACGTTCATCACAATTAGCACAATCAGCTGCGCCTTGTTTTTTCTTATAACAAATAAATTTATTACACATAGCAGGTTTATTACATAATCGACAAGTGATTTCTCCCTCTTCTGGGGATAAAATAATAGACTTTGCTTTCTTTGGAGTTATCATAGTATATCACTCTATTAAATTTTTACGAAGCAAAAGAAAATGGAAAACTCATGGAAGTGTGTTAAACTTCCCCCTTATTTACTCTATTTCTCTCTTCTTACACGAATGGGGATCTTTTCTTATGGTTTTAAGATTTTCTAGTGTCAAAATATGTTCCCAGATCAAATCTGCATAACGATTTCAATTAAAATTTTATTATTCTCGCATTCTTATTAATAAAAAACAGTTTTAAAGAGCTTGGGTGATAAGATAGTACAAACCTTTTTGTGGGCGTATTGAATGGGAAATGATGAATTCAAACGAAAACAAGATTCAGATCGAGAAAAACAATTAGATCCCTTGGATCCCTCTAGTTCTGAGACATCACAGAGAAATAAACTCCCTCCATCTCCTTCATATTCAACTAGTGATCACTTGAAAAAAATTGAAGACTTGCAAGATCAGGTGCAACAGTTACAAGAACAACTTGCTGTTTTTCAAACCGAAATAAAAGAAAAAGAAAAAAGGATTGCTGAGAAGACTCAAACAATAAATGAACTCAAAGCAGAATCTCAAGAAAAACTTCAGGAAAAAACACAACAGGTGATAAACCTAGAGGTCGAACTTAAAGAAGCAAATAATCTTCTTACAACAGCTGAAGAAAAGACTCAGGAATACGAAACCAAATTACGTGATACCCAATCTACAATCGAAACCCTTCACACAGAAAGAGAATCTTATTTAACCCAAATCGCAAAGCTGCAAGATGTAATCCAACAAACTGAAGAAGAAATCAAAGAGATTGAAGCTAGTCATCTGGAAGTTCAGGATCAACTGCAACTAGAAATCAAACGCATTGATGAACGTGCAGGACAAGTAAGAGAGGTTTTAAAGCGTGAGACGAGAGGAGGACTAGCTAGGGATAGACATATACGAGTAGTGCTGCAACAAACGGAATTAGGGAGAATCTTACTCTATCTTGTAGACTATTTTGAAAATACCAAGAAAAGATCACTCGCTTTGAACACATTATCTACGGAGGTAGGGATAGCTCCCATTATATGTCGTACACATCTTCGCCATCTACATGAACTAGCTGTGTGCGAATTTAATGAAGTCTCACGAGAGATAAAGCTCATAAGAAAAGCAAAATAATTTTGTAGGGATTAATGTAGATTAATATTACTTCTTTTGATTCTGTAAATGGATTGAAAAAACGCCTTTATTACCCACCACGACTGGAGAGGAGTGTTTTTTATTAGACTTATCGTCCAATAACTTTTTTACATTAATGTTATAAATACCAACTTCGAGTTCTTGGACAGTGAGAAAACCTATTTCTTCTGTATTCTTATTGGGAATAACCTCTCCCGCCTTATTTGCTGTGGACTGTATTTTACTCGTTTGGTGTAAAATTCGAAAAAGACGATGACCACAAATACACCCTTGAAAGAGTTCTTGGGCTTTTTCGGGTGTTCTTCTACACTGAGCGCATTGATAACGGTTTAAGTTGATATTACTATCAGCAAAGTTCACTATAGTACCCAATCCTAAACAAGAGCCACTGAAAGATTACTGTAGTTATAAGGAGCAATAACTGTCATCTTAATATTTTTATGTCGAGAAAACAGACCACTACTAGGACTACGGAGAGGAGTAGGAGTAATTATTTTGTAACCCATAAATAATTCATGATCAATTTGATTCATTGTTTCTTCAATTAAGATAGCTTCCTCGTCAGCTTCAAGACCTCCTTCAAATACTACGACCCTGTCACTTTTTAATTTTGAAATGATGAAATCACACTTCTGTGAAGAATTCATTTTTCGAGTTGTGCTTTCAGTAACAAAATCTATTCTTAAATCCACGTCTATTCCCTCCTACATACTAGCGATGGTGAATATACTCCCATACAGTTCATTCATCCCTGTTCCATCTTTAGCTGATATGGAGATAATGTCACTCTGGAAGGTCTCTTTCACAAGATCAGTATCTGCTTCAGGTAGGTCTGTTTTGTTGGCAGCAACAATAAGAGGAATTTTCCTGGCTTCTAAATTACCAAGTACGGTCCAATTAATCTGGTCAAAGGGTGCTCTAGCAGCGTCAACTACGACTATCGCAGCATCCAATCTATCAAGAGATTGAATGGCTTTAATCACACCCCTTGTGGCTTCCTTTGCACGGTCTATACTCTCTTGTCTAGATAGCCCATAAGATTGGAATTCCCGATAATCTACGGAAGTTGCAATCCCTGGTGTGTCCACAACGGTCAGATCGAGGGAACCATTTTGATCAGAGACCGTACAATGTTCCAATGCTACCACATCACGAGTCTCATGGGGAACAGAGCTAACTACCCCAAGTGGGGTTCCATTCCCACATTCGTTAGAAATACGATTTGCTAGCGTTGTTTTTCCAGCATTAGGTGCTCCTAAAATTCCAATAGTCAGTTGTGATTTGCGGGATCGAGCAAAAATCTTAGCCAATAGGCCCATTTGTATTTATCCTCCAGTTATACATAATATAATTGTGTAGTTAAGTTACATCATTCCCTATCTTCCAGGTTGATATGGCCCCATATTATGCAAGTAACAGTACCTACACACAAAAAAACTACAGGGAAGAGTTATACTAAGGTGAAAATGATTAATTTCACGAAATCTTTAGCAAAAGGTGAGTTGGTCTAATTCAAAATCTAAAGGATTGGAATAAACAAATTTGTGCGTACTAGCTGACACAAACCTTAGGATTGCGATCATGATCAGCATCATGAAAAGAATCACGTTGAAATCAGGACTATTGTAATTGATATCTGCTACAATTAACCATATGTCCATGACAAAACCAGAGAACAACGATCCTGCAAAAGCACTGATTCCTCCTGTAGTTAACAATATCGAATAATATCTCCCTTTAGTTTCCTCAGTAGAACAATCTAAGGAATATGTAGCAATACTAGTGTCTTCAGCACCAAATGCTAATCCCCCAAGAATATTAGCCAACACTAAAAACCAGACATTACCTGTAATGAGTCCTATAGCATAACCTAAGGGAACAGTGGTGTAACCTAGCCTAGAAAATAAAATAACGATTTTTTTGTTAAAAACTTCGTCGGCCATCCTGCCACCCAGATTCTGACCGATTCCACGTGGTAAGTTAAAGACACACCACATCAAAGCTATCATGAACCAGGTATCTGCAACTCTTAAGGTCACAAATGGGAAAATAGGCCAAGCAGTACTCATAGCGAACGTGAAAAAAATATTTAAAAGTAAAAGACGACGAAAAGGTTCATTTCTTTCAACCAACGTTCTCCAGGATGGTTGAAATTCCTCATCAATGACTACTCTCTCCCTAGCATCATACTTTTCTATCAAAAAGTGGGAAATTATGATTGTAATCCCAAAAATCAAAGCAGCCACGAAAAAAGGAATAAAAAAGACTGGTTTAGCTTCCGCGTAGTTATTCGATTCATCAGGAAATATTGCAGGAAAAGGGAAATGACTGACCTCCATTAGTACACCCATGGCTAATATCAAAAAGACTGAAACCATTGTGCCTATCGAATTGATTTTACCAACAAAGGTAGCTCGATCCCGTTCAGACGCATAGTCTCCTAAAAAGGCATTCCATGCGGGAATGATGCTAAATCCTATACTTGTCATAATTAATGAGAGAAAAACAAGCTGCAATGGATTTTCCACAAAAGGGGTCAACAAACAGGTGAGGGCAAGTGTCGAGAGGCCAATAACTATGACGAGCTTCCTTCCTCGGAGGTCAGCTAGCCACCCCCATATCCCTTGAAAAATATTGGAACCCAGGTTGCGAACTGAAGTTAAGATAGATTGTTCTAATGGAGAAGCCCCTAGAACTACACCAAAATATGATAGATACACAAAAATGGAGGATCTACCAGCAGCATAACCAATACTAGTTCCCCATATAGGAACTTTTTCTCTTAATTCACTAGTGGGGTTTGAAAGAGGCATTTCATCAGGATTTTGAAGTGGGGTTTCCTCAACTTTTTTGTTACCTCCAGTCATTGGAACAGCACCTCAATGAAATGTCATCTATCACAATACAAAGAAAAAAAATCCTCTGGTTAGGCTATTTGTAACATGATGAAAGAAATTTCCCTTTTATTTATAATTACTTTCAAAAATCTGACAAGAAAAAAGAGAAAAAAAAAGGAAAAAATGGAATGAAGGATTTATTCAACATTCTATTCTAGAGACGTCATTTCACGGACGTTTGCGCTTTTTGATTAATAGA
>CAZALJ010000055.1:0-8990 GCA_964485715.1 uncultured archaeon | reverse complement strand
CACAAAATTCTGCTATTATGGCCTCAATATTAATCTTAATTTGTATAATCGCATTTCTCCTTGTACAAAGGCTTGGCAAAGATGAATTCCAATTCTAGAATAGGAGAGTATAATAATTATGGTATTCCTTGAAATTGATAAGATTTCAAAGGAATTCAATGGAATTGATGCTGTAGATTCTGTTAGCTTTTCTGTTGCGAAAGGGGAGATTCTAGGAATCCTTGGGCCGTCTGGTTGTGGGAAAACTACCATTTTGAAAATTATTCTAGGATTATTGACTCCAACTATAGGAGACGTTCGAATTGAAGGAAAATCTATTTTGAATACTCCACCCGAAGTACGGAATTTCGGATATATACCCCAAAATTTAGCTTTATTTCCTCATTTAACCGTTTTTGAGAATATTGCTTTTGGGTTAAAAGCAAAAAAGTGGAAAAGAAACTCCATTACTAATAAAGTCAAGTTATTATTGGAAATGCTTGACTTAGAACAACATAAGAGAAAATTACCACATGAAATTAGTGGAGGCCAGCAGCAACGAGTAGCGCTTGCACGAGCTCTTGCCCCAGAACCTACATTATTATTAATGGACGAACCGTTGACCTCATTAGACACCACTTTATCTTTCCATTTACGTTGGGAAGTGAGAAAAGTTCTCAAAACGACCACAACAACAGCTGTTTTCGTTACTCATAATCCTGAGGAAGCCATTTCTATTTGTGATCGCCTAGTTCTGATGGATGAAGGACGAGCCATCCAAACTATATCTTCTAAAGAGGTCTTTAACTCTCCTGCTTCTATAAAAGTCTTACAGATTATGGGTAAATCTAACATTTTCCCAGTCATTAATCATATGAAGAGTCATAATGGAACAGATTTATTATTAACATCGCTAGGTTCTCTTCCTCGTCCAAATTATTCATTAGAAAAGATGATTTTGGGTTGCTGGATTCCAGAGACAGATATTTCACTTCAAACTTCAGATGTAAAATCCAATGATGATCTACACATTAGTGGAGAATTGCTAGGTATCATATGGGGTCGTACCAAACATCGACTCATATTTCAATTGCCTGATAACAATCAACTTGCTGTTCAAATACCTTCTACACATAACTCCCTTCCATCTATTGGAGAAACAATGACCCTAATTATCCCCCGCAATAAAATTCGTTGGTTCTAACTAGAGTTTTTCCTTTCGATCAGATCCTTTTAGTTAATTCTTTTCATTCATTTGAAGTGATGTTGCATTAAACTTCATTAACATTGTTTGTAAGCGACTCGCTTATGATTAGTGTCACTGATTTCGTTATTCCATCAACACCACGGATCTTTTTCGTCATAAGAGTCCCTAATGATTTAACTTGGTCTGTTTGAACTTCTGCTACTAAATCGTATTCACCAAATGTAATACGACAAGATTTAACTTGGTCTATTTTAGATACTTCTTCTTTAACATAATGTTCCTTGCCTGGATAAACACACAATAACACTATAGCATCAACCATGGATCTCAATCCTTTTCGCTTACTTTTCTAACTCTAATAATGAAATATCCTAATATTACATGGTGATTTTCTTATGACAAACAAAAAATTTGAAGTATTAAATTAGTTTGTTCACAATAGACTTGAGCCAGTTCAAACAAAAAATTCTGATAAATCCGTCTTCTTTCAAGAAAAAAAATATATCGAAAAGAAATGACTTTAAAAGAAGTAAAAATCTTTCTTTAATAGTACCATTTTATTAACATTGGTTTCGATGAAAAATGAGTAAGTAGTCATCAGTAATTGATCTTTTCTTCAGTTATGCAGGAATTTATAAGTAGATTGCAGCTAAAAAAGGAAAAACTTTTTAGCTATTTACAAAGTTACTTAACAGGATCAGAATTTTTGGCGAATCAAAGCCATAACGAAGACTATTTTCGAATAATCATCGAATGACTCACAATAATGAAAATTATTGAGATAAATAATCTACAATCATGATGAGTGGAATTATTGTGACGACCCTCCAAGAACTCTATCACTTGCAAAACAGTCTTTCATCGATTTTCGATAGAATTGGAATTACCCAGGAAATCCGAGACGACCTTTCTCTAAATGAATTATCACCTCATGAACAAGATCAATTAACCTTCTTGATCGAAAAATTCGAATTTAGTTTTGAAGAAATTCGTCGTGATCCCAATCGCTTTGAAGAAGAATTCGATCAACGTTTAATGATTCGTCTTGGTAACTACTATTATTCCCAAGGGAATTCATCCCAAGCCTTAGAATATTATGATTTCAGCAATCTAGTTGAAGAGAATGAATGGGCTCATTTCAATTCAGCTAGAATTCTACAATCACAGGAACAGCTGGAATTAGCTTATGAAAAATATGATCAGGCGATTAAGCTTAAACCTGATTTTTCCCAAGCTCTCCGTTATCAAGCTGAAATCCTGAATCGTCAAGGTGATCCTGAAACAGCCTTGAAGAAATTAAAAAAGAGCCAACAACTTAATCCAAACGATCCTGAAACTAATAAGCTTTTAGCAAACTATTATATTGAGCATGGAGAGAAAAAAGAGGCACTAGAACATCTTAAGGCTATTCATCACCGAGATCCTGATGTAATGGAAAAAATTAATGAGTTAGAAAAGAAAGAATCCTTCCTAAATCGCATTTTCGGCCGATTCCGTAATAAATAAGAATAATAACCCATTTAGCTTCACCTGAAATAAAAAATATTTGGAAAAAATTCCTTATGTCTCCCAAACAAAAGCACTCACCACGGTTAAAACGTAAACGACCACCACGGTTAAAACGTAAAACTCAACGATCAAGAAGTAGCGGAGGAAAACCAAGCGATGGGGTGCTTTTTCCCACAACCCGAGTTCCAGAAGGAATGGATAAAAAAACTGCGAAAAAGTTGAAAAAAGCCACACGCTACAAGCTCTAAGAGGAATCATTTAGAAAATACTTTTCTTATTTTCTACGCTTTGAAATTACGAATTCCATATGAAAATGATCCGAAAATAGTCTTAAATCTGAGGAAGCTTTGTGAACACTCCCATTTCAGAATTAATTATCCATCCTACAGTCCGTCCCCAACAACAACGTACTTTTGATTTCATCCAACAGAAATGGTCTCAATACAATTCATTTTTTTGCTCCCTTCCCACAGGGTCAGGAAAAACGGATTTG
This sequence comes from uncultured archaeon, assembly GCA_964485715.1. Lineage (GTDB taxonomy): Archaea > Asgardarchaeota > Heimdallarchaeia > Hodarchaeales > Hodarchaeaceae > Hodarchaeum. The sequence goes on along the minus strand of CAZALJ010000055.1, from coordinate 5,802 downwards.
GCAGCGTGTATTTTAGCTGACTATCTTCATACAACCTCTGTAGATAAGATTGACATTTTAGTCCCCTATCGTATGCATCAGGACTTTTGGTATAATATTTTACGGAATTATTCACAAAAACATGGTTTTTCTGTTGCGCTACTGAAGGGACGATCATCATATTATTGTCCTATTATAAAATCAAGGGCAAATATCTCTCCCTGTGCCTTCGATTCTCTTTATGCTCAGAAGTGTAGCTATAGGCGTCGTTGTCCTCTTCTAAAAGCACGGAGACGTATCAGAAGGAGTCAGGTTCGAATTTTAAACTGGTGGGTCTTTAAATACGTGGATTTAGGTGAGGAAAAAGCAATCTTCCGAATATTTGATGAAGCGCATAATTTGCTTAACCTAGAAAGTTTATTGCGTGTGGAAATCAATTATTCCTTTTTACAAAACATCGCAAATGACCAAGAGCTTTTGAACCAATTTATTATTTGGGAAAAAAATCAACTAAAGAAGAAACAGTACATTGAAATAAAGATGGAAAAAGGTTTGGATTTTCTCAGAAAGCTGCAAGTTGTCTTAACAGAGCGTGAAAGGAACATTGCAAAAATTTTGACCGAAAATCCCGAAACAATGAAACTTGAGATGTTAAGAGAACTAAGAAGGATCACTGAGTTGATTTCAGCTCTTTCTGATCTAATCGAAAATCCAGTAGCTTCAGATTTAACTTTCTTTTTTCAACGTGACAAGCAAAAGAAACAAGTCCAACTTGTCGTTCAACCTTTTGATCTTTCGTATATTTTTTCTAAATTATTTCGCGGAAGTAAAAACCTATTTTTGTCAGCAACGATTGGTGATGGCGAATATTTGGCTCATTTACTTGGATTAAATCCCCATCATTGTTATTACATACATGAGGACTCCTCATTTGAGAAAAAGAATCATCCTTTTATCTTGCTAGAGGAAGCGGAGAGACTATCTACAGCAACTAGTGAAAAAAAGGAAAAAACGTTTAGATTTATTGACGATCAATCTCAATTATTTCTAGATTTATTGAAGCAACATCATATACGCGGATTAATCTTAACTTCAAGCTTTGAACTAGCTAACCTGATGGAGGAGCTCGCAAAATCAAAAAACCTTCGAGTGATTTCACATTCAGCTGGAAAATCGGATGATGCCATAAAAAGCTTTATTTCAAATCGTCAGGGGGATGTACTCATTACCCCGTCTGCGTGGGAAGGGATCTCTTTAGATGATGATTTAGCACGAATATGTTTAATTCCAAAATTGCCATTTCCTATGTTGAAAGATCCAATTATTCAGAAAAAAACTAAGAAATATCCTCAATTCCTTGAAAACGATGTTTTAATATCAATACAACAAGCCCACGGTAGAATTCAGCGTAATAGTGCAGATTGGGGAATATCCATCTGTTTTGATGGGAATTTCCGATGGCTTGTAAAGAAACGATTTAAGAGCATAGAACCATGGTTTTCTAACAGAATTCACGAAGTATCAATATCAAAGGCAAAAGTGTTAATTCAGCAACTGATTGCAACACAGACATCACAAAAGCCAACAAAAACAATGAAAAAAACGCAAGTTCCTGCTTTTTCGCGAATGAAGAATAACGACAGGGAATGGTTAAAATCAAGTGGTTTGGCAGACTTATTGAAAAAATGATTTCTTAGATGCCAATAATATGCACTAAACGATTATTTAAAAGCAAGTCTTATATGTGAGAAGCTATCGTTATAATCAGGTAAAGATCTTCTAACAGAAAAGACTAAAGTGGTGAAAGCTTATTGTACTTTACCCTATTCCCTCCAATCTCGATTGAAGGGCCGGCAACAGAAAAGACTCTAAATATTCCTGGATTAGAAGCACTGAAATCTATTCAGGTCTCAAAAGAGAAAGTTAGTTGTACCATTGATATTGATGACAACACACGAACAATCGATGTGATTAGTTTTAACGACCCCGTTCCAGATGTAAATCATCGTATTGATCCCGATGCTGATTTTCCTTTAGAGCTTATGCCACTTGTTACAATAGAGTTATTAGAAGATTTAGCACAAAAAATTGGAGGATATACTCTAATTTTCTCTGAACCTCCAAAAGCGGGCTATCTCGAATTTTTTCGGGGAGATCTTTACCCAATTTCCATTCGTGGTTCTGACAAACAACTTTATGCCTTAACTGCTGAACTTCGGCCTCTGCGAAAGGATTATTTCGTTTCACTGAACACATTACTTGAAATTGATTTTGAATCGCAACTTGAAACCTCCCTTGCAACTTTTTCTGAAAATGTTCTCAAACCCATGTCAACAACTATGGCTGAAGTATTCTCTCGTGATAAAAGCCTAGATTCTGATGAATCAATTGTAAATATCATTGGGAGTGATTTCAAAAGACTTATCTCACGAACGGATGAACTTATCACTATTGTCAACTACAATATGGATCAAACAGCAGAACGAAACAAGGCTTTCCTCCGTTTGACATTGCCTCTTATGTTAAAACAAGCTTTGCTTGAGAACTTTACAGACTATCTCCAATTTGAAGCTTTAAATTCTGAAATTAAACTAAAAATCATCAAACGAAAGAAATTTTCCGTAGTAGACCTTTCAGAACTAATTTTAAAATCTTTTAGGTGAAACAGAGGAGATTTCCTAATATTAGGAGCTCAATGAAAATTGAACGTTTCATTCCTCAAAGAGTTAATTTCCTGTGCTCGTGGTGAAAGACCTTCTGATTTACTAATTCGAAATGGAACACTCGTAAACGTGATTACTAATGAGCTGTATGAAGCTGATGTAGCAATTTTTGGTAATCGTATAGCGAATGTTGCTGAACCAAACTCATTAAACCCTGAAAATAGTCAAAAAGTAATCGATATCAAAAGAAAATTCGTTTCCCCTGGTCTTATTGAATCACATCTTCACATTGAAAGCACAATGTTACCCCCAACCGAATTTGCTAAGGTGGTGGTACCCCGAGGAACAACCACACTACTGCTTGACCCACACGAGTTGGCAAATTCGCTAGGGGTAAAAGGACTACAACTTCTATTGACTCAATCTGAGGGCCTTCCTTTACGTTTTCTTATTGAAATTCCTTCTTGCGTACCTGCAGCACCAGGTTTGGAGACATCAGCACATATTATTGACTCAAAAACAATTAAAGATCTTATTGAGAAAGAACCTCGCTTTTTTGGCCTTGGAGAGGTGATGAATTACCCAGGGGTACTTTTTAAAGATGATGAGGTTTTAAATAAAATTATCTTAGGTTCTAAGTTAAATGTAGTGGATGGACATAGCCCAGGGGTTTCTGGCAAGGATTTAGATGCCTATATAGCAGCTGGTCCTCAATCAGACCATGAAAGTACAACAGCAGAGGAATTTCTAGAGAAATTACGCAAAGGGATGAGGGTCATGGCACGAGAGGGGTCTTTAACAAAGGATCTTCGTAATGTACTCAAAGCAGTGAAAGGAACAAATTTAGATCTTAGAAATTGTCTCATTGCATCCGATGATCGTAATATCATTGATCTCTTAGGAAACGGGCATCTAGATACTCAGTTAAGGATAGCTGTTGAAGAAGGAATCCCCCCATTATCAGTGTTGCAAATAGCCACTATCAATCCTGCAACGTATCTTGGACTAGCAAATGAGATTGGCAGTATCGCTCCTGGAAAAATTGCTGATATGGTTATTTTTGAGGATCTTCAACAATTTCAGATAAATTTGGTAATTTTTGGTGGAAAGATCGTTTTTAACGATAAAAAACTTAATTGGAATTTTCCTGAACCCGAATTCCCACCATGGGCGATTGATACAGTTAAATTACCACAACCAATCAATCATGAGTCTTTTCAAGCAACAACTTCTCTATCAGATGGAATTTATCTTACACGAGTTATTGGTGTTCTACCGCACTCTGTCATAACAGAAGCGTTGGAAGTAAATCTTCAGGTGAAAAATGGATGGATACACCCCGCACCTGATGAAGATATACTGTCATTGTCTGTAATTGAACGCTATGGGATCAATGGAAATATTGCCAATGCTTTTATCAAAGGATTTGGTATTACAAGTAAACCTTTCGCAATGGCGACAACAGTGGCCCATGATTGCCACAATCTCCTTATAGCTGGAACTGATCATCAGATAATGACTAAAGCGGTTGAAGTAATTCACCAGATTAAGGGAGGATATGTTGTTATTGTAGAAGATAAAATAAAAAAGGTACCTCTTCCCTATGGTGGCCTAATGAGCATAGAACCATATAAGGTTCTTCATGACCAATTAATTGAGTTGAATGGAATCTTTACCGACATTACTGATTTTGATGAACCCTTAATGGCCCTGTCTTTTATGGCACTCCCAGTTATCCCTCATTTAAAACTTACTGACAAAGGACTGGTGGATGTTGACAATTTCACTTTCACAGAAATAATTATCCCCTGACTGTTCACTTTCATCCCTGTACTAGAGCCTCAGGGCTTTCTGCAAACTTTACCGTTGTCGCGCTGAGTGGAAAATCATAGCAAAAGTTGTCAAATGCTAGAGAAAAACAAAAAAATGGGTGAAAGAGGACAAAAAAAGATTAGTATGTTTTTAAGTATAGAAAAAGCGTCAAGAATCCTAAGAATCTCAACTAGCACGCTTAGAAGATGGGATAAAGGGAAGAAATTACTACCAGCTTTCAGAACGATTGGAGGCCATAGAAGATATGAGATGAGGGACTTACTGGGAATAACAAATCAGGTACCTGCTAAAAAAGGAACCTAGGAAAAGCAGGCCAACCCAAGACCCAAGAATAACTTACACGCGAGTGAGTAGTACTCAGTATCAGGGGGACCTTCAACAACAGATTAAACACTTGAGAGCGTTTGTCCAAAAGCAGGGGTGGCAAGTGGTGAAAAGTACCAGGATATTGGGTCAGGACTGAACGATTGCCATCAAGGATTATTACGACTAATCCGCGATTTACCTGTAATTCAACCCGCAATGATGGTTTGTAGCTATCAAGATCGACTTACTAGATATGGTACAGCGCAATTGGAGAATCTCTGTTCACTCTTCTCCACCCAAATTGTGATTACACATCAAAAGGGGAAGAAATGATCCCTCAATGAGCAACTGGTGGAAGATGTCCTAGCAATACTCATTAGCTTTGCAGGAAAACTGCATCGATCGAGAAGAGGGCAACAACTAGCATGAACATAGTATCTGTCATTTTCGCTGACCTCTTAACCTTAAATAGATGAAAAATCATGAATAATTGAGGTATTAGAAAATAGAAGGCAGCAACAAAACGATCCTTAGGGGTTTAGTATGAGTACCTCTTTACCACTCACTCTAGAGACACCCGTTACCCGAACTTACACAGTAGGGTTACGATTTGAAGGGCATACTCGGATAGAACGACGAGCAAACGAATTACAAGCTAGTATGATTATTCGTGAATTGCAGCAGACAGTTGTTGAGAAGATCACTCCTGGAAAAATGGATTGTGTTCTGAAACTTGTTCGCGACCAACCCACCCTTACTGGTACAAAAGGTGCCTCAAGAGTCGCTGAATTATATGCCGACCGGAGTAATATTGGACAAGTAGCCTATTTAGCAATGTTAAATGCTGCCAAAGGCGTCATTGACCGAGAACTCAAGCTGGAAGCTTTCCTGAAGCTGTTATCTAAAGAACCATTTGCAGCAGTCGAATGGTTCATCTTTGGTCGTAGTCCGTATCTCGAAAAATGTCTTCAATACCAATTAAAGGTCAGCTACGACTATAGTCGTAATTTAATCCATTCAG
>CAZALJ010000054.1:0-9106 GCA_964485715.1 uncultured archaeon | reverse complement strand
CCGATTGATGATCTAGTCCGAACTAGTGTATCAAACTGGGTAAGAAGTCTATTTTACCATGAACACCGTAGAAGAGGATATCTTATCCCCAATCCTGAAGACATTCAAATAGCAAAAGGAACAAAGGCCAGTTCTAAAGCGATTATCAAAGGGAAGAAATACAAGGGTGCAAGAGTCATTGATCCTGTTCCTGGCGTTCATTTTAATGTAGCAGTTCTAGATTTCGCATCACTTTACCCTTCGATAATAAGCACTTTTAATTTAAGCTATGAAACCATTTTGTGTCACCACAAAGATTGTAGGGATAACATTGTCCCTCAAACAAATTATTGGGTATGTAAAAGGGATCGTGGAATAATAGCTGACATAATTGGTTTTATAAAAGATGTACGAGTTCAGTGGCTTAAACCTGAGTCAAAAAAGGATACCCCTAATCGAGAATTTTATCATATTTTGGAAAGAAGCTTAAAAGTCCTGATCAATGCTTCATATGGTGTTCTAGGGAGTGATAGGTTTCAATTATACTGCCTTCCTGTTGCCGATTCTACCACTGCATACGGTCGTGATGCGATTGAAAGAACTATTCAAAAAGCTCAAAGTTTGAATGTTCGGGTTCTTTATGGTGATACAGATTCAATTTTTTTACATGAACCCACCGAAGAGCAGATCGATGAAATTATTCAATGGAGTCAGGAAGATTTGGGTGTGAGGTTGGAGATGGAAAAAATTTATCGGTATGTAGTCCTTTCTGAACGAAAGAAGAATTATTTTGGAGTTTACCCAGATTCTAGTGTTGATGTTAAAGGATTAATGGGAAAAAAAAGAAACACTCCTCCAATTTTACAAGAAGCCTTCAAACAGGTTTTAAACATTCTATCACCAGTTAATTCAGGCGAAGAATTTGATAAAGCCAAGAAAGACGTTAAAAATCTCGCAAGAGGTATCTATCAGAAACTAGAACAAAGAGGATACTCTGGAGAAGATTTAGCAATCACTATGCAACTATCACAACCGTTAAACAGGTACAAAGTGAGAGCACAGCATGTAAAGGCTGCTAACCAACTGGAAAACTCATATCAGGAGGAATACAAGGCCAACCATGATGGTAAAAAACGTGATACTCCTTTCATAAAAGCAGGGCAATTAATTCGCTTCGTCAAAACACAAACAGCTGATCGTGTTACACCACTCGAGTTAATCACTGATAAATCCAAAATTGATGTGAAAGCTTACAAATCAATGGTTGATTCAATTTTTGACCAATTGTTTGGTGCACTAGATATAGATGTTGAAGAGATTGCTACAGGCCAAGTAAATTTAATGGAATTTTTCGGTTAGTTTTATTTCCTTCCCAGTTTAAAAATGGAAAAACCTTCAGTCTGATTTAAATGTGGGAAAAGACGTTGTGCTAGAGGAAATTCCGGGCTAGATGTCCCAATAAATATCTTCTGGGGTTGCAGCATAAAGTCTGGATGATTTTCAAGGAATTGCTTGATCACTGATTCGTTTTCAATCGGATGAAGAGAGCAGGTTGCATAAACCAAGGATGCGTTTGAACTGTTCTTAAGCATGGTTGAAGCGTTAGATAATAGAGAATATTGCAATCTGCTCAACCATTTTGTCTGATGACGATCCACACGCCATTTAGCATCTGGTCGGGATGCAAAGGTCCCTGATCCAGAACAGGGGGCATCTACCAAAATCTTATCGAATTTAATTCTTAAATTCACCTCTATTCGGAGATCATAAAGGATTGTTGAGATGCTTTTTAAGTTAAAAAGCCTAACTTTCATTACCAATTCAGTTAATCTTCTAAAATGATTATCTAAGGCAAGTATGGTTCCTGAGTCCTGTTGTAACGTTGCAATGTGAAGTGTTTTTCCACCAGGGGCTGCACACGCATCTAATATCACCTCTCCGTCTTGAGGATCCAATATATGAGAAATAAGTGCTGATCCTTTATCTTGTATATAATAAATCCCTTTAGTAAAGGAAGGAAGTCGGGGGATAGGGGTTTTCCAAGAAATCACTTTTACCACATCAAAAAGATGCTGATCTTGCTCGATTTCTACTTCTTCTTCTCGTAATTGATCAATAATTTCCATTTTATCATGATTCAATAGGTTAAGTCGTAAATAAACTGGATTAGTAATATTATTTGATTCTAAAATCTTTAACGTGGTTTCTAATCCATAGTAATTTATCCAATCACGTACTAACCAGGTGGGATGAGAAAATTGGACCGCTAATTTTTCTTCAGGATCATCCAGTGTATCAAGAAGTGAGTCAAAAGTCCAATTCTTCAGATTTTCAAAATAATTTTCCAGTAAAGAAACTAAATTTGGATCATTATTTGAATTTAGAGTGATATTACGAGCATCTTCCCAAAGAAGGTCATTTTCAAAGTTCGATGGCATAGTCAAAAGATAGGTCACGACTCGTAAAAGGTTTCTTTGGTTAGATGGAATTTTATCGGCAAGAAATCTCTGAAAATTGAGATGAATCATCCGATTGAGGACGTTCTGATGTCTCACCGTTTCAAATACCAAAGCATGGATTTGAGAATAAGTTTCTGAAGTCACAGCCTCTAAAAAGTTTGGAAGAATCTTCATTGCATTTCTTAAAGACACTTGTTTTTCTTCATAAAATGAAATTATAGCTACTGCTGATTGGATGATTGTGTGCATTTTCTTTGAATCATCAAAATTATTCAACTAGATTGATCCGTCCTTTACTGAGACAATTAAGTTTTCTTTTGCTTTCTAAGCAACCTACCATTATAAAGTGTCCCTTTAAAAGTTGCTCCTTCTGAAAGGTCAGAGACATCATTAGAATCTATGTAATGGGTATCAAATGTCTTGTTATTCATGATTTGAGCTATTTTCCCTTTTTGTTCAAAGTTCAGTAATTGATAATGACATTCCTCCTCTTCTATTCGCTGGGGTTTGAGAGCTAGAAACGATTTTATTGGAAATTTTTCCTTAGTTTTCCTCTGAAAATCCCAAAATTCCACTTTGTCGTTGTATCTTAAAATTTGAATTGGTTGATTGGTTAGAATGACTATATCTCCTGGGTTAAATTCTGGTAGTGTTATTAAAACAACAGGTTTCCGTGGAAATTCTTTGGATTTTGACTTGTCAAACCCTGCAAATTCTGTGGTCACACTAATGATACCCCCATTTCTCTTAGCAAATATTCGCCCTACAGAATTAGCAGCTGCTCTTGTTTGAAATAATGCATCAATTCCTGATTTTAAGAAATTTATTTTGAAAAGAGGATTTTTTCCATCAGTTAAAGGATAAGATTGACTCAACTTTTCAATCTCAGCACTCCAAGTTTCCAACTGCTCGATATTAACCTCCCTTGGTGATCGAATTTGAATTTTTGAGGAATAGGATCCTATCAGACGAGCACGACATTCAGAACACTCTCCCCAATCGATATGTACCATGAAGTCTTCTGAAATAGTCATTAATGGAACAAAAGCGTCAGGACTCGCACTGATATCCACTACACCAGTAATAGCAGATATGTAACCTTCTACATCCAATTCAATACTTGCTTCACGTATCTGGACTTTTTTCGGTCGATAATGAAAACTCCACTCTTGAGAAAGGAACATAGAAAGATTTGAGTTTATAGAGGGTGTTCCTATATCAACTGCATAGAAATTTGTCCAATGCCCTTTTATAAAAAGTAATTCACATCTCTCACAGACAGTAATATGTAAATCTTTCTTTTGTTTCAAAATTGGATGCTTTTCCAAATAACACTGTTGACATAAACGACTAAAAAAAGATTCACCCTTACCGCATACGATGCATTGAGGTGCCATTTTAACCATTTTAGGCCCTCTAATTATTATATAGGGGGAAAAGAGAATATCAACAAATGGGGGATCTTCTTTCCTTCCGATGTTGTGAACCAAATAATGGCATCTTCATTGATAATTTTTTCCTGAATACCTAGTTCAAGTACTGAACCTACAGCATTAATATTTGCATAATTTCTCATTAATCGCAGAGCATCAGTAGTAGAAATCTCCTGTCCACGGTAAAAATCAACAGGAATTCTCATTCGTGCTTTTTCATTTGATAGTTCCTGGCCTAACAATGATTCATCGCATAAAGCTAGAATTTCGACATTATTTTTTCGATGAATCTTAAAATACACACGAGCAGTCGGTGATGCACACTGAGGAGAATTATTTGACCGCAACACGAGCACCGCATGCTTCACAGACTTTTATCAATATGCGTCCCTCTTTGATAAGTTTTGTATCTGGTTTTCCACATTCTTCACAGAGAACAAATTCTTTCACATAAGTTTCCATCTCGCGATTTATCATTCCCCTGGAAAATTTACCCTGTAAACATAATCGCCCCCTTTCTTCTGTAGATGAGGTAGCAAATTCCCTCGCTAGGTGTTTAGCGAGATGATCTGCCTCATTCTCTCGGTTTAAGACTTTTAGAATACGGCTCCAATCAGTTATCCATGTCTTATTCCCTTCTTTGAAAATCTCTGCTCGTGGGATTTGAAAACGTGACTTTTCAAACACGTGGGTCGGAAGATTTTTCCGAGCACGTTTAAGTGCCGCAATGTAATCTTTTTCTGCTGTCATTGAATTTCAGAATCCTTGAAAATAGAATTGTTAGAGTGATACAGGGATGATTTTCTGTATCATTCCTCTTGACAGGAGCGGATCCAACTACCTTTTTAATCCTCTCGCTAGAAAGTCTTATTACGCTGGTTGACATGAGACGCCGAAAAGAACACCGTCAAGTATTCGAGTTGATTAAAAATAGCGATGTGGTTTTGGAAGTAGTTGATGGTCGCCTTCCTGCCCTCAGTCGCGTGTCAACAATTGAGAAATATTTGAAAAAATTAAAAATTCCTTTAGTTATCGTTCTTAATAAGTGTGATTTAGTACCACGGGATATTTGTGAGCATACAAAAAGGATTTTAAACCAAGAATATCCTACAGTCTACATTTCTGCTCGACATCGCCAAGGAACAAAAATTCTTCTCAAAAAAATTTTAAAATTCTCTCGAAAGGAACAGGAGATATTAGTTTCTATCGTTGGAATTCCAAATACGGGAAAGAGTAGTCTCCTGAATATTCTGAGAGGAAAACATGTTGTTCTTACTGGACAGAAACCTGGTGTCACAAGACACTTGCAAATTGTCCGCATATCAAGAAAAATCCTGATGTATGACACTCCTGGTATCATTCCTTTTGATCATCCTGATAAGGAGCTACAAGTTTTTATGGGAGCCCTTTCTATCGATAAACTTGAAGATCCATTGAAAACTTCTTTTTTCTTTCTCGATCGAATAAGAAACCATTATTCTGAAGGATTCATTCAACGGTTTAACCTTCCCTCGCTTTCCATGGATAACGAAGCAATAATTGCTTATATTGCGCGGCAACGAGGAATGATTCTGAAAGGTGCTCAACCAAATATTACAGAAGCAGCAAAGGTGTTAATGCGAGAGTTTACTACAGGACTCTTCCCTTATTGGGAAGAATTAATCGAAGAATCTTAGTAGGATTACCAAAACTTCTAGATTTAATTTATACTATTGCTTACAATTCCTTGGAAAAATTGCATTATAATGTTTAATTTCCCATATTGAGGGATTTTAATGCCCAATGTCATCTTCTCACTGGTACAATGAGAATTTGTACGAACTACAGGATTAAATACCCTTCTTATGAAAAAACGAAACAATTTTGAGAAACTTGTATTAAGAGATTTATTCAGTCAAAAACTGGTTTCTTGGCGCGTAATCATATGGTAAACGAATCTCCCTCTTCCATTGTAACCTACTCAACAGTATCATTAATTGCTGGCCCCCTTCTCTTTGTTAAGAACATCAAGGGGGTTTCCTATGGTGAAATCGTCAATGTAACAACTCCTACTGGCGAAAGACGTACAGGCCAGGTTTTGGAAGTCTCTGAAGACATTGCAGTTGTTCAAGTGTTTGAAGGTACTCAGGGACTTGATACACAGAAAACCTCCGTGAGATTTCTTGGTGAAACTATAAAGATTGCTGTATCTCAAGATATGTTAGGCCGAATCTTTTCTGGAAGTGGGAAAGTTATCGATGCGGGTCCTCAAATCTTTGCTGAAGAGCGTCTCGACATAACAGGGGCACCCATCAATCCCTATGCGCGGGAATATCCCCGAGAATTTATCCAGACAGGAATTTCATCGATTGATGGTTTAAATACCCTTATTCGAGGTCAAAAATTGCCCATTTTTTCTGGTAGTGGATTGCCTCATAATAATATCGCAGCTCAAATAGCTAGACAAGCGAAGGTTCTCGGGAAAGAAGAAGAATTCGCTGTGATATTTGCTGCTATGGGAATCACAACTGAAGAAGCACGTTTTTTTCGTTCAGATTTCGAGAAAACCGGAGCTCTTGAACGAGTGATCTTATTCTTAAATCTTGCTGATTCTCCTGCCGCGGAAAGATTGATTACCCCTCGTATTGCTCTTACTGTTGCTGAATATCTAGCTTTTGAATATGATTATCATTGTTTGGTTATCTTAACTGATATGACCAACTATGCTGAGGCTCTCCGGGAAATTTCAGCAGCACGAGAAGAGGTTCCTGGACGGCGAGGATATCCAGGCTACCTTTACACAGATCTAGCTACTCTCTATGAACGAGCTGGCAGAATAAAGGGTCAAAAAGGAACGATTACTCAACTTCCAATTTTATCTATGCCTTCTGATGACATTACACATCCTATTCCTGATCTTTCTGGCTATATTACAGAAGGACAACTAATTATTGATCGGGATCTCAATCGTAGGGGGATCTATCCACCCATTGACCCGATGCCTAGCCTTAGTCGTTTGATGCGTGAAGGAATAGGTCGAAATCGGACACACGTGACCCATAAATCCGTAGCAGATCAGATGTTTGCTGGTTACTCCTTAGGCCGAAATTTACGTGATTTAGTAGCTGTAGTAGGAGAAGAAAGTTTAACTAGTATTGATAAAAAATACCTAGAATTCGCAGATCGATTTGAGAATGAATTTTTACAACAGGGTTATTATGAAGCAAGGGATGTATTTGACACCCTTGAACTAGCATGGGATTTATTATCCGATCTTCCTGAGGATGAATTAAAACGGATTCCTCCAAAAATGCAAAAAATGTATCATCCACGATATCGTGGAGATAAAAAGCTCTCTATTGATGATCCTGAACCGTAAATAATTTAATTAAGCTTTCTTTCATTAGTGTGATTTACTTAAGGGAAAAACAAACGTTTTTTCTTAAGTACAAAGATAGCACCACTATTTAAAAGCAATATACCTGAATATAAGAATTAGATAAGAATATTAGAACACAAATAAATAAGTATAAGTTATAAATTGTTAGAATACTATTCGCACAAATAGATTATTATTAGTTGTAAAATAATGTAAGGCAATAATTCACAAAGAAAGGTGCAATTGTCTCTTATCAAACAAACGGGTGAAGTTGGTTTGGTCACTTGGAAGGTCACATTTGCTTTAGGGGTGGGTCAGGATGAAGAAATCGAGTTATTTGACGCAGCAACCTTAGTTGATTGGGATCCTGAATTCAAAGGGGATTTAATCGCTAGTTTTTTTAAAACTGACTATACTTGGATCCCTGGATTAAAATCAGTGATGCGAGATGATGTGATTTTTCCTCCTAGAAATTTCTTTGTGGTGGTAGGTCGGAAGTGGGGGGAATCTAAAACAAAAAGCATCCCATTGGGAGTACTTTTTGAGTTTACTGAAGGTGATCTGAGCCTTCGTGGGGTTGGCCCGAAAAGCCTATCAGAAAAAGCTGGTGGCGATAGCAATCTTCTTTTGAACCTAGTTTCTGATTTGTTTGACAAACCTGAATTATGGAAAAGCAAAATCAGTATTTCAGCTAAACCCAAAAGCGAATGGAAAATCATTAGTGATATTATTGGGGAAGAACCGTGGCTCCTAATTGACCAAGGGCGGAAAATAATGAAAACAGATCCGAGGAGAGCTATGGAGAATTTTACAAAAGCTTATAAGATATTCGACATTTTAACAGATATTAATGGCAAATTTCACGCAGTATTCGCCCAAGCTGAATTATCACTTGACTCAATGAATTTTGATCTCACTAGAGATCGATTAGATGTGTTATGGAAATTAACAAGTCAATTAGGGGATCCAATGCTGGAAGAAAATGTATTATCGACTGAGGGTATTCTTTTATACGAAAACCAGCTTTATGAACAAGCTATTGCTAAATTTGAGCAAGCACTTGATCGTGCTAAAAGAGCTAATATACACAAAGCTGTTGTTAATGCCTATTGTAATATTGGTGAATGTTACTATCGTGTGAAAAAGTTCGATGAAGCCATGAAAAATTTCGATAAATCTCGTTCCTTAGCTGAATCAAGACAGGATCGCCAGTTTCTTGCCGTGTCTCAGGTTAATTTAGCCAAGGTATTAGGACAGTTCATACGTCAAGGTGATAGTTCTAGCGCTGCTCAAGCAGTATATTATCTTGAAGAAGCTATCCAGCTTTTTGAGCGATTAGAGGATAATAAAGGACTTATGCATGCACATGAGTTATTTGGTGAGATTGAGGCACTCCAAGGGAGTTTTGAAAAAGGTCTCATCCACTTTGAATTTGCTGCTGAAAAAGCTCAAGCCTTGAAGGAACATCAATATCAAGAATTTTATCGGCAGAAAGTACAGGAAATGAAAGATCGACTCTACGAACTTTAGATCCTTTTTTTCCTCGGTAAACTCTTCTTTCCCCCTTTTTTGTAGTTTAGCTCTTTCACCCGAGAATTTCACCAACTCTTTTAGCTGCTTGTTTCATATCTAGGAATATTAACCCTAATTTCACATCGCTTGCAGAGGCCGTTAAAACAGCTTTTGTTCCTGCTTGAACAGAAATTAAGACTCCTTTGTCTCCTTCAACTGCAATGCGGGTCATTTCCCCTTTTCCCGTTTCCATTACGGCTCTTTCACCCAAACTTAATATTGCAGCAGTCATTGCAGCAACACGCACATCATCCAGCCCTGATGGCAACGTTGGTGGCCAAGATGAAATTGGTAACCCCTCTAGA
>CAZALJ010000053.1:0-9312 GCA_964485715.1 uncultured archaeon | reverse complement strand
CCAGTGATTTCTTCCAGTTCTATATAAGACAATTTCCGGTTATAATAAGCTTTGATTCCCTCGAGGATTCTTTTTTCTCGCTCAAGTACAGATATCTTTTCTTCGATCTCTTTTTCGTGTTGAGACATTTAGGTTCGTTCCACAGATTTGGCCACAGAGGTGGTGTCAGCTTCTATCAGCAATAACTTAATATGACATATAGAGATGTCGAAAGAATTCAGGGAATCCCCCTGAAAAAAGTTCAGGTGATCCAAGAAAACCTAACATATTACTTCTTCTTCTTCTTTTAACCTTATCTGATTTGAAAAAACTCTGAAAACAGTTACATGAGACGGAATCTAATTTCTTCCCAAATCCCTGATGCACGTTGAGGTGACTTAACACCACGAATCAGAACATTTCCACCCCTGAAAATTGTCATCAAAACGTTGTTCACCAGTGAAAGAGTAAGTGAATGGGTTCCCATTTTAGTAATTATATAGTTATTTTCCAATTGTGATTTAATTTGACGCATGTCGAAACTTATCTTCATTTGAGGAACTAGCATGAAATTATCTCCACCACAAATATCTAATGTTACCCATTCACTAACGGAAGACTTACTGATATATTCAGCCGATTCTGAACAAACAGAGCAAGTAGGATTTTTTTGAATTGGGATTCTATCAAAATTTAGACTTTTTAGGTCAATAAACAAGAGGGTCCCTTCTAATGATGTTTCTCCTCTAAGTAAGATATTTATCGCTTCGTGAACCTGAATACCTGTTAAAACGGGAAGCAACGCGGGATGAACTCCCGTAATATCACAGGTTTCTAATTCATCGTCATTAATCCCATGATATAAACAGGAAAAACACGGTGATTGCTTCTTTAAATTAAATACAGTTATATTCCCAGAGCGGGCACTGACCCCACAAAAAATAAATGGAATTCCTTTTTGAATGCATGCTTCACTAATAATTCGACGAGTTTCAAAATTATCAAGCGCATCTATTACGATATCAATCCCATCTAAAAGATCATCAATGTTTGGAGTCCCAACATGACAAGCATGAGTATCGATTGTCATCAATGGATTTAATTGTTTTAGCCGATCTGCAGCAACTTCTACTTTAGCACGATCTAAATCAGCATTAGTAAATAGTGGCGTTCTATGCAGATTTGTACGCTCTACAATATCGCGGTCGACAATTCTAAGATAACCTACACCTATTTCAGCTAATAAAAGGGTTGAAAATGTTCCAAGGCCGCCAAGACCGACCACTAAAATTCGAGCTTGTCTTATTTTTACTTGTCCTGTTTCTCCAAAATCACTTAAGACAATTTGTCGAGCATAACGAAGCTTCTCAATATCTGATAACTGTTCTTCCATATTAAACGATCTTCCATAATATATTATGACCACTGAGGTGATTCTTTGATTTGTTTGTTCTAAGATAAATATTGAAAAACATTATTCTCCTTTTTTTGGGTTAGGATATGAATCCATTTTCTGCCAAAATAGTGCTATTTCACTTTCTAAATCATTACTTATTAATTCTCTTGGGCTCTCTTGATAATAATATGGGGGAAAATAGTTTACATAGTGAGGAGTAGCAAAACGCCGTCCAATAAAAAGGATGATCCCACGATCAGAAGATGTGCGAATTAATCTACCAGCAGCTTGAAAAGTCCGTGTCAATCCAGGAAATTGATAAGCATAAGCAAAACCATTACTAAACCTCTCCTCATAGTATTGTTTAAGCACCTCTTGTTCGAAAGTTACTGTAGGCAAACTAGGCCCAATTACAATAACTCCATCCAAAATACCTGGGAAATCAATTCCTTCAGCAAAAATACCAGCCGTGACAGCTAAGGCTAATACATGAGGAGTATTTTCTATAGTACGAATGAAATCCAGACGATTAGATTCTTGCATTGTAGGAGTCTGTTTTAAAATTAACAGATCATCATAAGGTGTTAGAAAGCTAGCTACTTTCTCTACAAACTTAAATGAGGGGAAGAAAACAAAATACTTCCCCTGTTTTATCTTTGACACTTTTTGAATTAAATCAGCAATATCCTCGTAGAAATACTTTCTTTGTCCATAACGTGTATCAATATTAGGAATGACTAAGATTTTTCGGTTTTCAGGTGAAAATGGTGATGGAAAACGTTCATATGTAGTTTTGTCAATTGGAAATCCTAATAAATCGAGATAAAACGGAAATGGGGTAATTGTAGCAGACATTGCAATTGATGACTTGAAAAAGTTCAGGCGTTGCTGGAGAAATTGGGAGGCGTCTTTACATAATATTTTAATTTTTCCCTCGTGAGAATAATACAGAATCGAGAACTCTTCGGCATTCTGTGCTAATTCGGCGGTTTCCACAAAGTCACGAAGATAGTAAAAAAAGCTTAGAATGGGATCATCAGGCCAGTGAAGCTCCTTTTCCACCAGAAATCGCACATATCGGGTCACTGCTTCTTCAAACTGAACCATAATCTTCCGAAATGACCAGAGATTGAGTTCCTTTAGAATGTGGGTAGAAATATCAGAATCAAATCTAGTACGAAGATTCCGAAAAATTCTTTCCAATTCCGGAGGGAGAAACTCTGGTAAAGGAATACCCTTGACCTTCTTTTTCAGTTGCCGCATCGATCGTTTAAAGTCGAAAACTTTTCCCTGAGTTAAAGTGTGAGAATAATATGATAAACTTCGATTAACTAAATTATGAGCTTCATCGATTATTAAGTAATATACTCTTTTTTTACGTGGAATTTGTTCTCCAAAGAAACGTTGTAAAAATACACGGGGATGGAATACATAATTGTAATCTCCAATTATGATATCGGCTTCTAATGAGATATCAAGAGCTAATTCAAACGGACAGAAGGCCTCGGAAGATAATGCTTCCTTTTCAATCTCTTCAGGTGTTACTACTCCCCGTTTCTGCACAAAGGTGAAAATATACTCTTCAGGAAAATGCTGAAAATGATTTCTTAAGTAAGGACAGTAATCTTCATGACAAAAATAGATCGCATTGGTACATATTTTTTCCTTAGCTTTTAATGTTAAAGCGAGAAAATCTACTCCTTGTTGCTGGAATAAATTAAGAGTCTTTTCTACAATATGTCGCTGGGTAGCTTTAGCAGTTAAAAAGAAAATCTTAGTGTTTTCAAGTATAGCTTTCGAAATTAGTGGATAAAGTGAAACAACAGTCTTTCCCAAGCCACTAGGAGCTTCCATAATGAGGAATAATTCTTTTCCAGCAATTTCCTCAATCTTTTGGATAATCTCTTTCTGATAATTTCGATAAGGAAAAGGAAAGCGTAAATGTGATAATGAGCTAATCTTTTTCTCAAGACGAGTCTGTTGAACTTCGTCGGCAAGAAGAATTTGTTTTATTTTCTCGATAACGAATTTCGACATATCCTGATATGGAACAGGCACAACATGTTGAGTGTTATCAAAACGATTGATTAAAATTAACTGTAACAATAATGAGGGCAGTCCAGCTTCAATTTGATTTAGCAACCACGCGTAGCACTGAAGTTGTTGTTTGAATGGTTTTATTCGTGGATCATCTGGGAAGCCAGAAAACTGCTTTAAGAAAATTGATTTTATTTCTTCGATTTTAATAGAGTTGGGAGTTCGAGCTATTAAATCTATCCTTCCACGAATGATAACCTGCCAATCCTGAACTGTGAGCTTGTATTTCACAAAATACTCGATTTGATAATTAGCATTTTCCCTCTGTTTTTGAGTTTGAATCTTTTGATGAATTTCCTGACCAATTTCTGCATTTTTAAACGCAAATTGAGTTCTACCAAACTTAGGAATACCGAGGAACGAAAGATCTCTCACACTTAGTTGAAGTTCTTTCTTCTCACGATTAATACGGATGGTCAAGGCAAGAATCTCTTATTCAGAAGAATTTATTATAGTCTTGGTCTCACATTCCTAAGAGTGTTATCGTTATATATGAAAGTAAAAGTTATACTTCAACTTACACGTTGACATAAACTTTATGAGTCCTTTTTTATTTACCATAATTGATAATAAGGTCGAATTGCTTTGAAAGAACTTAGTAACTTTGATGACTTTCTTTCACGACTAAAGAATAATCTTTTTCTCAGAGAAAATTGGGCAAATATTTTTCTCATTGTGATAGTTGCTGTTCCTTTTTCAATCTTTTTTGCTCAAGGTCTTCTTTTTGGTTTCGACGAATTAGAGCATTCTGCTGTTTCTGGTTTATTTATCTCTGCCTTTTTTTATAATTTATTCATAATTTTAATGGTATTATTCATTTTTTCAAATATGAAACTACGTTTAACACCTTCACTTCTTTATCTTGGTCTTATTTTTATGACGGTTTTTTTCATTTTTTATCTCCCGGGAATGTTTGGAGGTGATGTCAATCAAGTGGTCTACACCGGAGCAAAATGTTTATGGGAAGGAAAGAACCCTTATGATCCGAATGAGCTATATATTAAGCACGGTAGTCCGACGGGAGCAGGTGTTTTTCATGAGGGCACCTATCCATACTTACCAGTGGATTTACTTTCGTACGGATTGATATTAGGGATTTTTAATATAATAAGTTCATTCCTGGTCAATGGTGATATTCCAATTTGGCTACCTGGTTTTAATGACGTTGGGCTTACCCTAGCAAACTTAATTTTTACTGCAATAGGTTGTACATTTACTTATTTTTTATTCCCTAAAGATCGCTTTCAAGGACCCATTTTAGCATTTCTGTTGATGATTCCGTTTGTTTGGAGTAGTGCTCCTTTAATGATGTTATACGCTATTATAGGGTTTTATTTTTATGAATCTTCATACAAGTATAAGGATTATTTCGTCATTATCTTTTTTACATTAAGTGCTTTAAGTAAATATTTTGCAGGAGTCTTTTTGGTCGCTATCTGGATCACTTATTTGTATGAAAAAGAGTGGAAAAAGATAATTGCTGCACCAGGAATTCCATTTTTGGGGCTTCTCATTGCATCTCTTCCGTTTAATATTTTATGGGTTCTTGAATCAACAGTTATTTTCTATAATTCAGAAAGGCGCCATATTGAGGATGGTTCACTAGGAGGGACAATAGTTGCTGAATTTGCAAGAGCATTTAATTTAATTGAGGTAATTGGAATCCTAACAATAATTGGTCTCATTTTAATCTTCATTCTTGGCATTTTCATCAAGAAGGATACTAATTTACGAGTAGTTGTTATGTCATTACTATCATTACTCGTGATTAACAGTTTTGCTTTACCATTTCTTGCTATAGCTATATTTGGAGTTATATTATTTAACTATATATTAATAACAAGCTCACAAAGGAAGAGGTTTGCAATAATCAAGAAAGAAACTATTGAACCCATCCCCGAATTAAATCCGGAGAAAATACAAACCTGATTACTTCAAAAATTTGAATGATTTTTCGTCAGGGCTAATATTCTACTTTCTTTGACAAATTAAGGTTACATTGCCTAAGCTTTTTGACATGCTTATATAGAGATTAGGATCAAACCATGAATTAAAATTATATGCTTGACTATTTAACATTCGATAGAATTTACTTCGATGAATAGTGGAAAGAATGGTTAATCCAATTTCAGAGAGAAACATCAATTGCTTTTTGAAGCGTTTCTCCAGTAAAGCATTAATGTTACTAAAAAAAATTGGTGGATCTTTTCTTCCAGTAAACTTTACTAACCGAAATTCATTCTTGATAGCTATCTTCAGTAACTCAGTAGGATCAAAACGGCGTAAATGCCCAGCTAGGCTATCGAAGTGAGTCCACAACTTTTGGTGAATTGGAGTGGAGAAAACGAAATACCCATCTTTCTTTAAGACTCGCTTGACATCTGAAAAACTTTTTTGAACATTAGGGACATGTTCAATCACTTCCAAAGCGACCACGATATCAAATGTCCCATCCCTAAAAGGAATATTTTCTATACTACCAGTCGAAGTTTTTGCTCCAATTTTTTTTAAATTGTCTGCGCCTGTTTCAGTTAATTCGAGAAAGACCGTTTTTGAAATCGGTGATTTGGGCCAGTTGCCAGGTCCAATTTCTAGTATTTTTCCATTTTGTTTTAGAATTTCCTTTATGATTGTGTGTATTGGCCACATTTCGGGATTCCTAAGGGAATGTGTAGACCAACTTTGTTCATAAAGTTCTTTCTGTGATTGATCCATATTATTTCAGCAGTGCATTTCTTTACATTCAATAACACCAGAGATAAACTCACGTAGAAAAAAGATTTTTCATTAAATATTCAAAACTATATAGTGGGTGTGCAGTAATCAATATTGATTTAGGAATCTTGTTCAAGAAGAGAAAGCAGATCTCTAATGGGTAAATCAGAAATTCCGATTAATGTTGTTCTTCCAGCTGATTTTCCATTCTGATGTCTATTTTGCACTTCTAATTCAATAAGGCCATGTTTAGCAAGTTTTTGAAGATAATTCCAAAATTGGGTCTGTTTACGTGGCTTTTCTTGTGATTTGTTACAAATCTCGTTATACTTATTCCTTAACTCATTGGTTGTGACAAGAGCACGGTTTTTTTCGGAATTAAGTAACAATGCAAGAGCTAAAAGAACTTTCTTCAACTGTGGAGGCAAATCTGTTATAATAGATTGTCTAATAGGAAATACACTAACCTGGGCTTTTCGAATATGCTCAAAATCAATTTTAAGAGCTTCTTCGTGTTCTGAAACTTTAGCTGAACGCCATAATAGTTCAATAGCATAACGAGCATCTCCACTTTTAAAAGCGAGTGAGGCAATTGATTTAAGAATCTCTTCAGTGTATGCTCTCCCGTACAATCCTTGTTGGGCCCGAAGTGAAAGAATATCAAATAATTGATTGGCTGTATAAGGCTCAAACACAATAATACATTGAGACAATGAAGATAGAAGCGCAGTGTCTAAAAATGTCTGGAAATGTGGATTTCTAGTTACTAGAATCAGAGAGATTTGAGCTTGTTCATACTGAGAAACTCCTTCATGATGACGAATCAATGAATAGAGTACGTCTTGTCCTTTGGATTCGGATAAAAGGTAATCAACTTCATCTAAACAAATTAATAATCCTTGATTTCTTTCTTTCACTATTTTCACTAAGTATGTAAGTAACTCATCGACACTGAATCCGCGAATCGGAAAAGCTGGCACTAATTGGCGTAAAATTGAAGTTAAAATCAAGTGCCACGACCTTTGACGGCGACAATTCATATGAAAAAAAGCTAAATTAGCAATGTTTTCATCAGAACTAGTAGAACAATAGTCTGCAAATGTAAGTCCAAATCTTTTTACTACAACAGTCTTTCCTATCCCCACTGGCCCTTGAATTATCAAGTGTTTCCCAGAATTTGTAGCATTTTTAGATATGATTGATTTAAAATGATTCGCTAGTAGAGATAACTCATTATCTCTATGAACTAGATATTCTGGAATGAATATTGGTTCAAAAACTTGATCATCTTTAATGACAATTTGTTTTTTTGCGAGAAACTCTGTGAGATCAAATTTTGACTCATTCAATAGAATTTTTCACCGCCAGATGTTATTCGAGATATGTTAAGCATAGTAGATACTCTATCACAATCAGAAAGAGCTTTGTTTTTCTATAAGAATATCCTTCTGAAATAGAAGGCGGGAAGAAGCCCTAAAAAACTTATAATTATTATGTATTAGGGCAATATGTGTATAACGTTGCTTTTAAGGACATTAGTGAGAGTATTTAGTGCTATTAATTACTTGGCTGTTTTTTTAGGTTCTTATTTTAGAGCAGAATTTTCATTATATAATATATTAACCAAGTCTACAATAAAAATAAGTGCTGTTATTTTGTGAATTTTTTTAACAGATTTTACACGAATTTGCCACGAATTTTATAATAATAGATGTGATACAACAAACTTCATCTTGTTGGCATAAATTCCCGCTGAATATCTAATCCCCTTAAGAATCCTGACAATAACATCATTTATCATGATTTTATACTTAAATTCCTTGAAGAAGACCTGTTGAATCATTGAATAACTAGGTAGACAGATAGGTGAAAATGACCCTAAGGTTTTACCTAAGCCTATATAGACGATTTTCCTTTTTAAAATCGTTTTGTTTATATTGAGAAAGAAATTTCTGACTGTTTTCTATTTACCTCCGACTTAATTAAAAAAAACCAACATACAAGATACAATCTATTCATAACTAATGTTTTGGGATTATTATTCCTTTCATCTTGTTGGCCGGATAACTACTTCCCTCTTTAGCCTTTTTAAATAGGAAAGGATTAGTAATAATCTGTTAATGGAATTTTTCCTTGGATTAAAGAGGGTGTCAACTATTGATTTTTAACACAGAACGAATTTTGTAATCTTAGGTAATTATCAGGAATTTTTCTGAACTGTGAAAATAATGCAGACAGCAAGTAATTCAACAAAGAAAAACTCACTAAAAGATTCAACAACTCTTAATACTAATGTGATGGATCTTACTGGTGTGGGCCCTGCGTTAGCTAAAAAGCTCCATGACACAGGATTTAAAACGCTAGAATCGATTGCAACAGTAAGTATTGGAGAGTTGATGGCCCTGGGGAGTCTGGGTGAAAAGACTGCTAGAAAAATCATTGAAGCAGCGAGAGATAAATTAGGTTATGGATTCGTAACAGCAGATATAATACTCGAGTCGCGAAGAAATATGCTGCGAGCGACAACAGGGGCCGATGCTTTAGATGACCTCTTGAATGGCGGCATAGAAACTGGTTCTATAACAGAGTTGTATGGAGAATTTCGAACTGGAAAAACCCAACTTGTTCACCAGCTGTGCGTCACGTGTCAATTACCTTCTTCAATGGGAGGATTCAAAGTTGATGAAAAGACCCCTATTTCATGTATATATATTGATACAGAAGGTACTTTTCGTCCTGAAAGAATTGTATCTATGGCCCGTCGTTTTCAAAACGACTTAGATGTTCAATCTGTATTGAAACGCATTTTCCATGGTCGCGCTTACAACAGTGACCATCAAATGGTGCTTGTGGAAAATGTAATTAAAGAACCTCCTTCTAAAAATATAAAACTTGTCATTGTAGACTCTCTTATTGCACATTTTCGTGCTGAATTCGTTGGAAGAGGAACACTCGCTGCTAGACAACAAAAGTTGAACCAACATCTCCACTCGCTTCTTAAACTTGCAGAGGTGTCTAATGTGGCAGTGATTGTAACAAATCAAGTTCATTCTCAACCAGATATGTTTTTTGGAGACCCAACAATGCCCACTGGAGGCCATATTTTGGCTCATGTGTCTCATACT
>CAZALJ010000052.1:0-9508 GCA_964485715.1 uncultured archaeon | reverse complement strand
GTGGGTTCTGAAGTGCACTATCCTGTTAAAATAGACAATTTAGTAAAACAATACGGTTCTTTCACTGTGCTAGATGGCATAGGTTTGAATCTTAAGGCCAAGGAATGTGTAGGTATTGTCGGGCCAAACGGAGTAGGAAAAACAACTTTATTTCAATGTCTTATGGGGTTAGTAAAGATTCAGGAGGGGAACATTAGTATTTTGGGCCACGAAGTGGTCAAAAATGGGAGAATATTAACTAATCTGCGAAATATTCGACCGAGAATAGGGTATGTGCCTGAAGTTCTCGAAATCTACCCTTTTCTAACTCTGGAGGAATATCTCACTTTTTTAGAAAATTTATTGGGATTACCAACAGAAGATTTGATTACCTTTCATAATTACTTAATCGAAATTTTTGACTTAGATCCCTGGCGTGATACGCTCGTAAGACATCTATCAAGGGGAAATCACCAGAAACTGACTCTTAGTACCGCTTTAGTCCATCGGCCAGAATTACTTGTCTTAGACGAACCTTTCACAAATATAGACATGAGCATAAAGAAACAAGCCAAAAAATTACTCCAAAAATTCATCACGACTGGAATCCCAGAATTGGGTATAAATAGGCCAGGGAGTATTCTCATTTCCTCCCACATTTTACCTGACTTAGAAGATTTATGCACACGAGTGATTATCATGCATTCAGGTAAAATTGCTTGGGAAGGACCCATTTCTCGTGTTAAAAGAGAGCTAACCGAGGATAAAACACTTGAATCATTAATTTTAGAGGTTTGGGATCATGAAGCACAAGACAATTAGTAATTGGCAAATTTTCCGTCAGTTTTTTTGGCTTGAATATAAAAAATGGACAAGACTTCTGGAAGCCTTTTCAAAACCAAGCCTATTGGTGTATTTTCTCCTGTTCCTAGGTTGTCTAATGACCGCAGTTTTGCGGTGGTATCACCCCCTCATTTTGAGTGAGAACCCACGTGCCTCTGCTATTGTCATTTTGCTTGTTTTATTAATCGGTATTTTGATTCTTTCCTATCAATCATTGATTGTACCTACAGACGAGGGAGGATTATTTTCTTTAAATCCATTTAATTTCAATTTATCCGATGTGAACGCAGTATCACAAACTTCAGGTAGACCATTATTATGGGCACTCATAGGGTGGTTTCGTACCTCCCTTAAAGTACTAGGGTTTGTCTTAATCCTCTCGATGATTATTCTTTCTTATGGTCTTGAATTCCACGTTCCACTTTTTCGTCTCCTTCTTGCAGTAATTACCTTATTTTTAGGAATTCAACTCCTCCTATTTACAGGTGCCTTTGTATATACTTTTGTGGAAGAAATCCTTGAAAAGCTGAGACCCAGATGGCGAGAAGAGAGTAGTTCTAAGATAATATCTGTTGGTTATGGGATATCTGCATTTGTAATCTTTGGAGGGCTAGTTGCTATTTATACAGTAAATAAGACCAGTGCTCTTAACCTTGATGGCTTAATTCTTAATTTTTGGTTCATCCCTCCCTTTAATATTATTTACCTTGTCCTAGCCTCCCTTTCCAAGACTTGGCCTCAGACTCTGCTGTTCCCCGCTCTCTTCACATTCCTGATCGAATGGGTAATCACTAACGCGTTGTTTTTTCTGATCTTGAGCAGAATTGATCCCCTAGCTCGATTGTACGAGCGACAATTTTTTGTGCAAAGTTTTTCATCTAATAGAGATGTTCTCCCAAGTAGCTTTCTGTTCATCTCACTTCTAACAACAATTCAAGTCAAACTTCCTAGTCTACTGACATTTGGAAATCGATTTACTTCGGAACTGGAAAGTTTGCTGAAGAAAGATCTCCTTTTCTTAGATAAATTCAGGATCTCACTGATTTATAGTTTTATTCTTATTTTTTACATTATTTTACTTATTTTCTGGTTTGTTAGCGAAGTAAAGCTATATCCAGAGCGGTTACTTCTCGGAACTTTTCTTACATCTGCCATTACACTCTTACTTTGGATTAAAGAATCAAGAACACTCCTTAGGCATTTTGCAGTCTCCTTGTGGGCCTTAATTTTCGAGAAATGGCTATTGTCATTCATCCTTGTTATCGCTCTCCTTATTCCTCTCCTACTAATGCAGCAGATTAATTTGGTTCTGATTGGGTTCAGCAGCTACCTTCTCTGTTTTGTCTTTGGTTTCATTTTCTTTCAATTAAAACCGTCTACTAGAGTTTTAGTTTAATAATTAGAGTTTTAGTTTAATAATTACTGATAAGAAATTTTGTTTTTTACTCTTTAATACGTTTTGTTTCTTCTTTAGAGTGTGCATTTCAAGGAAATATGAAAACAATTAAATTCAAATAAATTCCCAACTATAAATTAAGATTGATATTGTCTAAATTGGATTAATGCAACACCCCATCCGAATGTTACCAAGGTGACTAAAAGGCCTGTTTGGATTAGAAGAACGAATATAATGAAATCTAAGAGATTTGTACTTCGGCTAAATGCCGCCAACGCACCTGATGAACGAGGCCAGGGCAAAAAGGTACCTGATCCTGTTGATGGCCATATTAATTCCCACTCCCCTGCGTACGCGATGGTAACAGAATAAGCGGCTAATGAATAGAAACTCAAAATAAGGAGGAGAAAATAGAGAATCATTTGATTTTTTTTCACCAGGAAGAATTTGCTGGAACAATCTTTCAAATCAAATTTTTTAAGTCTGGATAAACCAAAGAGAAACGTGATTATGCTCAGAATGCCAAAAATCTGATAGTATCGCGATAAGAATCGTGATAATCCCCATGTAACCTCGAAAGGTAAAATTTCAGGCATAAAGTTAAAGGGGAAGAATTTATACGGAATATCAAGCACTGGAAATAACGCAGCTAGACTATAACCGATAATGTTCCAAATTTGTGCAAAGCCAAACATTCGCAAATACACATAATTATCGACTGGTGTACCTGACCGATTATTAACTTGGTTTAAGAATACAATAATAGTTACTGCTTGAAAACCCACTGCAAAAACAGAAAAAAAAGCAGAGACCAAAAGTCCGTTTAATTGATGCTTTTCCCATATATTCAGAGGAGGATATTGGATTATTATCGAATAATCACGAATCCATTCAAGGATCCAGTGTAACCCACTTAAAAAGGCAGTTAAAATGATTAATGATACAGCAGGAATAGTAGCTGTCTCATCATGTGCCAATGTCACTAATTTTTCACGGTTGAACAGTACTACTGCTTTAATAATCTCTGTTTTCTTCATATCTTTTTCCCACCTTGTAGTTATGAGTATCAATCTTATATAAGTTGACCCATTGATCAGTTAACTCCCCATCTGGTCAATATATCATTAATTCTAGGATTAGTGATTTTTTTGAGTTTCAGATTGATCTATCGCAGCTGGTCAAAAAAATTCATTGACTAGCTATTTACGATTCGCGAAAATTGCCCTTTTATTTGTCCCCTCACAATCATCCTCTTTTTTTGTCTCAAATGCACAGTTTTTTATATCCCGTCACAGAAGATTAGAAGAATTTACAATTATCATTGAAGCAACAAACAGTTATTGTTTATTTTCAAGACTAATATTCCAATCTATCGTACTTACGACTGGTTGTGATTCATAAAGTTTTTTTCTATCAATGATAACAGGCTTGATAATGTCTTGGTGAAGTTGGAACCACTATCCCACTTGACCATCAATCCCCAACAACCAATTAAGCGTTTCCAACCAAATGATGACCTTTGACCACCTGACTTTAACTGAGTGTAAGGATCAGTCGTTGAGACGAGTTCAATCCTTACAGGAATCTCTTTTTTACTTCACGACATTCTACACATTGCCTTCGTTTAAGATCCTTAATCATTAGTTGGAAACTGAATGGAAACCTAGAAAATTACATTATTTCACTCATGAATTTGGACTGGACTATGATAATATGTCAATCGACTATAACTTTTCGAAAACAGGGATTACAGTATTCTTTTGTTTCCTCTTCACCGTATTTTATTCCCCTATGTCCTTTGTTAAATCTATGACCACATATGCTGCAGGTTCCAGTAGGGAGTAGCGAGTGGACTTCTATGTATCGTTTAAAGACTCTATCAATCAATTCTTTTTCGGTTCTCATCGTCCCAAATTCATCGAGAATATTTTGGTTCGTACCGTTTTTGTTTTCGTCTGACGTGATGATGATAATAGGGTATCACCCTGTGTAAACGCCATGGAGTTCGGAAATCATAATTTTCGCCTTGGTTATTCTATAAATTGACTCTAACGAATGTTACTTATGTCACGTGTGGTGTTTGAATCGCATTTTGATAATTTCTTCTTGAATGTCTTTGACACAGTCAGAGAACGGTACAAGAAGATGAAGATCGATGTTAGTAAACTCATCACCATAGATTTCTTTCACGAACTGGGGGAATCCTGGGTGAACTGCTACGACACCTGTTCGGAATAGATTATAAATTTCTCGAACTAATTCATTCTTTTCCTCCACCGATTTCACTCCCAGTAATTCCAGGATGAATTTCAGGTTCTGTTTGGGGCTATCCTTAAAAGCGAGTAGAATGAGTACCCGTAAAGCCAGAGACTGTGGAAATTCAAAACTTGGATAAGCTAATCTTTTAGACTCCCAGGCCATCTTTCCCTTATAATTCATGCACTATACCTTCGAACCATTCACCTCGAATATAGTTAGACTCAGCTTATGGTCTATTAAAGAATATCTAGATAAAACATCCTCAATTCACAGAGCCTCAATTAAAAGGAGCTACTAATTTTTTTTCACAAGGAAGGGAATAGGAGTCTAATTTAACCCAAATTGTTTTATGTTCACATGTCACTTGTGTTCACCTATTCTCATGTAAGAAATTTCGAGCATCGGTTATTCATTTCAATGATTCTTCTTTGTTTGCTTCGTCTAGGTCTGAGTCCTCAATATCATCACCTTGATTCCACTCAATTCATTGGCAAATTTCGGGCCTCCAAATACCTCTCAAATGATACTAGTTCTAAAATATCATATGGCCTTTAAAGTGATTAATGCATACACTTTGATGAAAGGATGCATTTTGGGACCCACTAACCGTTGTTCTTAATCGATTCTTTAGAGAAATTAGAATCATCTTTCCTAGACTCATGTTCGTTTGATGGTCGTTAGAAAGAATCCTGCTGTTAAAAATATTTCAACATGAAATACAAAGACCCACTTACGTAGTGTGGGTATAGTGTTGAACCTATATTGTCTCCGAGAATATCCACTTTCCAGCCAACTTGCTCCAAATTCATCCATACTGATTCTTGGAGCTAGTACTGATTTTAAAATTTTAGAGGAATGGATTAATTCATTATCGTAATATCTCAAAATGGTACAGCCCTATTTCTATAATGAGACCAATGGTTTATTACAATTGAACACTTGTGACTAAGTCGCGAACGGTCATACATGAGTTGTTAGCCTATTTTAGAAGACGTCTCCAAACAAAAAACTCACATTACCATCAAAATTAAGAAAATTAGAAACAGAACTTTTTAATTCCAAGATCAAGAATATTCCAAGTTCTTACTAAGAAGTAAAAAAGATAAAGAAAGATTAATTCCAGAAGGAGACATGATAGCTTCCATTCCTGGAATCTTTATAAGCAAATTTTTTGATGATATCAATTTCATATCTTCCACTATACTTTTACTGATTTGTGGTATAATCACATTATTATTTAATATTAAAAAGGAGATTCTACGTAAATATGCATCTGGATGGCCTTTTAAATAATCTCTGAACAAATTGTCATTGACTAGTAGTGATAAAACATGCTAAAATTAACGTTTCTTGTATTAGCTAAAAAGATTCAGTTAGAAGAGAAGAGACCGTTACCAATAAAACAAAAGTCTACCTTTCTTAGTTTTGAGAAAAAATATTTAGAACTTAACAGAGCTAATAACGAAAAAATAGAAATCTCGTAGGTGAATCCCTGAATGGAAAATAATTTATTTAAGCTTATTAAGGATAGTACGGTCAGTGTTTCCCTGCAAGAACATTATAGTAATAAAAAACCGTGTTTTCAAGTTGGTACAGCCTTTTCAATAAATGAAAAACACCTTTTGACAGCTGCTCACATTGTGAGTGATAGGAAAAAGGAATCAATAATAAAAATCAAGAAACCAAAAAATATTGAAGGATTTGCCAAGAGGGAAATCAAAGGGAAATAAAAGTAAGAATCACTAGTCACTTCGTTTCTGTGCAGATAATAGGATAGATTTGAATTTCTTTGCACTCAACGAAGCACCCCCGATCAGACCACCATCAATGTCATCTATCGCCAGTAACTCTTCACAATTACTCCCACTCATTGATCCACCGTAAATTATTCGCATTGAATGAGCAACTGCATCACTATACTTCTCTTTAAACCATTCACGGACAATTTGGTGAGCCTCGTTCGCCTCTTCGGGAGTGGCTGGTTTAATTTCAGTATCAGGATTGAGATACTTGTTGTTGATGGCCCAAACAGGTTCATAGGCAATAATGACGTGTTCTAACAGCTCCTTTGATACATTTCTTAATGATCCACTTAATTGAGTCTTATTAACCTCAGCAACAAGATCCTGACCTCGTTCTTTAGCAGTTTCTCCTATACATAAAACAGGTTTAAACCCAAACTCAAGAGCTTTTAAGACTTTAAGATTGATTAGCTCATCAGACTCATTAAAAATTCTTCTTCTTTCACTATGTCCAAGGATCACGTATTCACAGTTTGCTTCTTTCAATGCGTTGACAGAAATTTCTCCTGTAAATGCTCCCTTCTCAATGTGGTGGACATTCTGTGCAGCCAATTTTAGATTTGATCCCTTAATGGTCTGACTTACTTGATATAAAGCGTTGTAAGAGGGCGCAATAAACACTTCGACATCTTTTATGGTTTCAGTAACTTTCACTATATCTTTCGCTATCTTAACAGATTCTTCAATGGTTGTAACCTGCATTTTCCAGTTACCACCAACTACAAATTTCCTCATCACAAGCACCTAGATTTTTATTCTTGATATCGATTAATTGAGTTCTAGATTAAAGAGGGTTTCTTTTATTTCAGTATTAGTTTATTGGTTTGGAATACATAATTAAGAAATTTAATAAGAATGGGAATATTATAGTATTAAATTTTAGTGAATATACCACTAAATTAGGTTTTATAGAATATTGAAAATGGAAAAAATATAAAGGTCATCAATCCTTTGAAAACCTTTTGAGGTACCTTGATTGAATCATTTTTGGAAATATTATTTACCATACCGACTCTTGAAGTCCTCAAAGATCATGCCTACCTTCATGTAACCCACACTTCGAGATATTTTGAAAAAATCAAATGCTGCTGAACTCCTCGCCATTGAAGATATCGATGGAGGGCTAGTGGGGGGGCATCTTTAACAGCAAATAGTTTTGTACCAATTATTCAATTAGCTGAACAGCTCTCAACAGCAGAAAAAAATGAATTTAAGTGGGATCACAATACCTTGAGATTTCGAGATTAATAACCTCAATCTACTTTTTTTATGAATTTAAGACAATTGCTTGTACAGTGGAAAAAAAAGAAAAAAACGGCGTATTAACCGTTTATACCAACTTTATTCTTCCATTTTGAAGCTGAGGCGGATTCGTGCTCGATAAGCAACTACTTTTCCTTCTTCGATTCTACAATCAAGTTCATCCACAGTCACGATGCGTATATCGCGAAGAGTTGTAGAAGCCTTTTCAACAGCAGTCTTAACCGCTTCTTCCCAGCTATTGGAGCTGCTGCCCACCAATTGAATTACTTTATAGGTCGTTTCACTCATAATAAACACTTCTTGAGGGTCAAATAACCGCGCTAATATGGCATAGAATAATGACTATAAAAAATTTACATTGGATAATAAAAAAAGATAAGGAAAGAATTTCATCCCAGTGTTATTAATTACAAATTAAACATAGGAGTTTTATTCATCTTATTGACAGAGGAGATCACAAATGAGTAATCGAAAATATCCCGAGAGACCTTGGGTTAGCGCTCATGCTATCATTTTCGACCAACATAGAAAAAAAATACTTTTGACTAAAAGAGCAGCGCCTCCAAAGGCGCTTTTCTGGTTTCCCCCAGGGGGTGCAATTGACCTTGGAGAGACGGTTGAAGAAGGAGTGAGGCGTGAAATTGAGGAAGAAACTGATATTATTGTCAACAATCTACGATTTGTCAACTACATCGATGGGATTACTCGTAACACTGAAAACCAAGTTATCTATCATTTTATTGTCTTTATGTTTGTGGCTGACTATCTTAAAGGAACAGTTAAAGCTAAGGATGATGCATTAGATGTTAAATGGGTACCTGTTGATGATATCATGTCTGAAGCAATTCTAGTTCCCAAAGAATTAATATCAACATTAGAAGAAGTGAAAAATTTTTCCAATAACATGGAGTGAGGTTTATTCAAGAGAAGATTCGGTGATTATTTCCTTAATCGCTGACATGTAATCATCTGCGCCATAAAATAATAAATCGTTATGACCAGCTCCAGGAATAATTAAGATCTCTTTGTTTTTGCTTGCAACCTCATTATAAAGAGCTACTCCATCTTCCAAGGGAATAATCATATCGTTTTCCCCATGAATAAATAGTGTAGGGATCTTTACTGTTTTAATAAGGGGAAGAGTAGAAGCTTCCTTTTCTCTATTTGAAGGTAACAATGAAGAAGGGATACCTAACCGTTTGAGTAAGTTAAAAGTGTGAGCAAAACCGCTCTCAATTATCAAACAAACAAGATGATTTTGATAGTAGCTAGCTAGTTCAATAGCTGAGGCACTTCCAAGTGAACGACCCATTACCGAAACTGGGCCTGAAAATCCATTGTTAATAAGATATTCTCGGAAATACTGATAGATTACGTGAGAATCGTTTATCATGCTAGAAAAGGATGGTTGCCCATCACTCTGCCCATAACCTCGATAATCGGCTACAAAAAAATTTATCCCCATCTGTTGGTATGAAGGCCCAATGAAATCATAATCAGTTGCAATCTCACCATTTCCATGGAAGAATAATATCGTTGGAGCAAATTTATAATCAGCCGCGCGATAAAAACGCCCTACTATATTGATATCTTTATCTACAGGTATTGAGAGTAAATAAGTATCTTTAGTTTTGCGAACTGGCCCCTGATGCTTTCTAGGATAAAAGATTAGGTGTACCATATCAGGATGATCTAGAAATGTCAAATCTCTCTCTATACGGTCCATAATTCTCCCACAATTGCTATTTTTGGTCATAGCTTTCTAAATCATTGGTACAAGGACATCAAGACTTAATTTAATTCCTGTCATTATCGGTACATATACAAAAATTGAAGCTACCAGATCCCAAATATAATGTTCTCCGAGATAAATTACTGAAAGACAAAAGAAGGCAGCAAGAGTCAAAAAGAATAGCATCAGGGCGTACCAACCTAACCAAGGGTCGTTTAAAGAGAAAAAAAAACA
>CAZALJ010000051.1:0-9561 GCA_964485715.1 uncultured archaeon | reverse complement strand
GGAGGCACCCAAAACGTCTTAATGTTTTCTCCAAAAATGTTAAAACTTTCGGTAGTATATGCCCCAACAATAAGATTAAACCCCACAAGTATTATCGTTCCACCAATATATCGTAAAGTGGTCAGGTTCCAATAATCCACCTTATCTGTAAGGATTCGTCCCCAAACCGTATTGGATCCCCAAAACCCTGCTGCTATTAACGAGAAAAGAGCTGCCAAGAGCTCATTAGAAGATTCTCCTCCAAATGATTCAAAGACCATGAAATAAATTCCCACTAGTGAAGCGACAAGAGCAAGGAAATAGAACTTAGTTGGTTTTTCACGCATTATCATCATTGCAAAGGCTAAGGTGATTAAAGGTTGACTTTTTTGTAAAAGAATAGCAATTGTCGGGTTTCCATATGCAAGCGCTAGCATGAAAAAATAAAGCCCCAATCCTGACCCCATTGAAACAAGGACAAAAGAGAGCCACTCACGCCTATCAAAAGAAAGTAACTGCTGGTAAAGTCGTTGGTGTGCTTTTCTCGAAAATAGAAGAATAGCAACTATTATAGTCCCCACGATATGCTCGATAAGTACAATAAATGCTGAACGGGAAGAGACGAGCTGATCAGCAACTTGAAGAGAAAAATTCTTTAAAATAAGTGGGTATCTAACAGGAGCATCAAATGCACGTGTTGCATTTGCAGCAGCTACAACCGCTGGTCCAATAAGAACCTCCTTTCGTCTTTCAGGATCCATGATTGACACCTTACGTGACAAAGTAAAACTTGAGTATCTGAAGAGTATGATGGAGATAATTAATATTTCTAGTCAATTATTCCCTCTTAATCTTATCCAGCGCGATAATAGCTGATATAAGCATATAGGGACATTTCTACGACTAGTTCAATTTATACTCATAAAGTTTATTCCTACTCATTTAGCTGTATGCTCACATAAACTTCTTTATTAATATTTACGTATGATTAGATTCTTATGATAGGCTCCATGTATTAAAATATCCTAAGAATGCTTAATTCACAACTTTTTTCAAGTCTTTCTAGGATAATATTCTTGATCACGACCAGATATCGATTCTGTTCTAAGATGAATTTTTTTAAGTCTAGGTGATTATTTCTAAAAATCATAATATTAATAAAAAAACACTTTTTTTTAATGAAGCATTAATTAAAACCATTATTGGTACATTTATCTGAAAATGAATGATTTTAACTACAGAAATGATAATCCTAGAGTCTAGATCTCGATCAAATTATGGGTGAATATACCTTTGCCGTCCAAGCAATTAACATTCAAAGCACCTACTTGGGATAATATCGAATCAATAACCGTCAGACTATATGAACTAGTCAGAAATGAGGGTTATTCTCCTGACATTATAGCTGGAATAAGTCGTGGTGGCTTAGTTCCAGCGAGAATTATCAGTGATCTATTTTTATGTGAATTTGAAAAGCCTACTTTAGCAATTATGCAAATTGGATTTTACTCAGGAGTTGGAAAAACAAACAAAGAACCAATAATATATCAGGACTTACCAGGTCTCCTGCATGGTAAAAAGATTCTACTTATCGATGATGTTGCTGACAGTGGTATATCTTTAGATTTTGCAGTGAAATATTTGAACATGAAAAAACCTCTAGAAGTAAGAATTGGGACTCTTTACTATAAGCCATGGTCTATTGTCAAGCCTCATTATTATGTAGAAGAGACCGAACGTTGGATCATTTTCCCTCACGAACGCTATGAGTTCATGTCAGAACAGTTAAGAGATAGGAAAATGGATACTGTTGAAGCAAAAAGGTTTTTTCTTGAGGAAGCAGGTATTCCTGAATATTCAGTTAATCAATTCCTTAATATTATCAAAAAGGAATGAGGAAATATTTCGACTGAAGTGCCATCATTTTTTCATAATTTTTTCTTCAATCTCCTTAACAACCCTGTCAACTACCTCAGGTGCCAACCCAATATAATTTTGTGGATCTAGTATTTTATCTATTTCTTTCTCAGAAAATAATTCAATAATCTGCTTGTGATTTTTAACCGCGCCTTTAAAATCATCTACTTTCGTAAGATCACGCAAGATTGCATGAGCTTTTTGTCTACCTATTGTGGTAGTAAGTTTTACTAACAAATTTTCACTGCATTGACGCCCATCTAATAAAAAAAGATTTTTTTTAACATTCTCTTCATTAATTGTTAACCCACTGAGAATTTTTTTCATCTCTATCAATGCGAAATCGGTTAATGTGATAAGTTGTGGTAATATTATTCGCTCTGTACTTGAATTGCTCATGTCTCTCTCATGTTCCAATGAGATATTCTCGAATGCTGACGGAAGAAGGGAACGAAGATACCGTGCAATCCCACATATCCTTTCTAGTTTCCAAGGATTCCTTTTTTGAGGCATTGTGGAGGAACCAACTTGTTTATCTCCAAATGCTTCACTAATTTCATTAATTTCAGTACGTTGAAGATTTCTTAGCTCTCTAGCTAATTTATCGAGCACTCCAACAACCTCGAGAATAACTGATACCAAGTGAAAATAAACAAGTCTAGGTACAACCTGGGTCGTGATAAGAAGTGTTTTTAACCCGATTTTTCGCATTACAAGTTTTTCAATTTCATTTGTACCAAAAGCAGCATATGTACCAACTGCTCCAGAGAGTTTCCCGTAAATATTAGTATTCACCAAGTTTTCTTTTGCTATGAAAAGTTCAGATAGAAAATTAGCAAATTTAAAACCATAAGTTATAGGAATTGCATGTTTTCCATGGGTTCGGCCGATACATACTAAATCTCGATACCTTTTAGCAAACTGGATTAAAATTTGTAACAAATCATCTATATGTTTGATAAGCATATTTTTAGCTTCTTTAAGTTGTAATGCTGTGACTGTATCTTGAATATCACTGGATGTGGCTCCTAAATGAATGTATTCGCCATAATTTGGACATACTTCAGTGGCAGCTAGTACCATACTATAAAGATCATGATGAGTCTCTTTTTCAATTTCTTTCACTCTTTTCAATGACACATATTTAGGTCTGACAAACTGTTCAATTTCTTTAGCTGCTTCTGACGGGATCTTGCCATAATCAGAATTAGCTTCCGCTAATCTTCGTTCAACAAGAAGTTGGAGTTCTAGTTGTTTTTCCTCCTCAAAAATGTCAGCAATTGAGGTTTTATAACGTTCATAATGGAAGGATGTCATGTTGAATGCCACAGAAATGCGTTTTCTGAGATTTCTTTCATAACGCCAGTTATTTAGTCTCTGATTAATATATGAGGAAATAGCACATAAACTTTTTTATGAAAAAGGAGAGATTACAGTAAAATGTAAAAAATAACTATTTTAAAACAATAGCAAAAATTTTCCTCGTGTAAGTTTCATTTTGAAACAAAATATAAACGGAGATTAATCCAATATGACGTGTGATGTCATCTGTGGTGGCTTTTGGGGAGATGAAGGCAAAGGAAAAATTATTAGCTATCTTGTGAATAAGCGTCAAGCTAAGATCGTGGCTAAGGGAGGTGTAGGACCTAATGCTGGGCATACCATTATAATAAAGGGTAAAGAGTACAAGCTTCGGATGATTCCATCTGGAATAGGTGGTTCTCACGTTGAAAAACTTCTAATTGGTCCTGGCGTACTCATCAATCCAGATGTTTTTCTAAAAGAACTTGATATTACAGGAACCCAAGGGAAATCATTTCTTGACCCACAATGCGGAATCATAACCCCGAAACATATTAAAATTGACACCACTGACAAACATTTAACTCAGACGGTTGGTACTTCTGGAGCAGGCACAGGCCCAGCCAATCAAGATCGTGTACGTCGTATTTTGAAGTTAGCTCGTGATATTGAGGAGTTAAAACCATACCTTTTAGACGTTCCCCAAGAATTACACAAAGCTTTGAAAAATAATAAGCCCATATTGATTGAGGGAACCCAAGCAACTCATCTGTCATTATTCCATGGTAGTTATCCTTTTGTCACCTCAAAAGACGTGACAGCCTCTTCTATATGTGCTGATGTAGGAATAGGGCCAACTGTGGTAACTGATGTTATTCTTGTTTTCAAAGCATATGTCACACGAGTTGGTGAGGGACCTTTGCCTAACCAATTATCTGAAGAGGAAACACGAAAAAGAGGATGGATTGAATATGGTACTGTCACAGGACGTCCTCGTAGAGCTGCACCTTTCAATGTAGATTTAGCAAGAAGAAGTATTATGTTAAATGGCGCTACAAAACTTGCTTTGACAAAATTAGATGTTATATTTCCCAATGAGGCTGGAAA
Source organism: uncultured archaeon (assembly GCA_964485715.1). GTDB lineage: Archaea > Asgardarchaeota > Heimdallarchaeia > Hodarchaeales > Hodarchaeaceae > Hodarchaeum. Next base: position 5,256 of record CAZALJ010000051.1, on the reverse strand, counting down.
ACGCGACTATAACGAATTAGATGCGAAAACCAGGAAGTGGATTACAGAAATCGAAGATAAATTGAATTTAAACTTTCATTTCATTGGAACTGGTCCTACAGACGTTGACATTATTGATCGTGAATAATTATCATCTTTAAATTAATTACAAAGCAAAAATTCAGTTTACTCTTTAACAGAGATAGGTACAAAACTTTTGTTAAGAAATATTAAGTAGCGAAGAACTATTCGTTTGAAACAAGATCAAGCAATAAACAATTGCCAATTTCGATGTATTTTAATTAGAATTTTTGAAAAAAGCTCTCGAGAAGGTAGAGGAAAAATGATAGAAGAACCAGTTGAAGTGGTGGCAATAGGACCACATCCAGATGATGTTGAGCTCGGGGTTGGTGGTACACTGGCAAAACTAGCTAGTAGTGGTATAAGAACAGGAATAATTGATCTAACAAATGCTGAGCCGACACCGTTAAATGAGAAATTTCGAAGTCCAGATGATTTTGATCCTGATTATGCTGAAAAAAGGTTAACAGAAGCACAAAAAGCAGCGCGTATTCTGGGAGTAGAACGAATCACAATGGATCTTACAAATCGTAGACTTTTTGATACTTTTAAAGCACGATGTAAACTAGCAACTATTCTCAGGAAGTGGCGTCCAAAATTGGTAATCACCATGTATGGGAAGACCTTGATGGCATCTCCAGATCATTATCAGGCACAGTTAATCACAGAATCCGCTATTTTTTATAGTCGTTTAACAAAGTGGGACAAATATTTCGAAAATTTACCTGTACATCGCATCAATTCGTTGTTATACTTTCCAGTTAGATTTATTGATTTACACCCCGAACGATATACCTCGTTTTTCACAGATATTTCCAACTTTGTTGACCTTAAAGAGAAAGCAATTTTAGCGTATAAATCCCAGGGTTTTGTGCCAAGTAAAACAGGACACTCTCATTTTCCCTCGATTATATTAAGCTGGAATAGAAACCTTGGATCTCGTATAGGAGTAGAATATGCTGAACACCTCGTGTCCCCCGTTCCATTGCGCTATGATGACTTTAATCACTTTCTAAATAAGTAACATTTGTTATAATTTTTTATAGTGTTATAGATAATCTAATGCGTGGCGAGGGACTCCCATTCATACCATACTTTGTCAATTCTTTCATTATCTACTCCCTCTTTAAAAATAACTACAATCGCTGTTTGTGTATAGGTAGTCTTTGTTTTTATTAGAGAAAAACTCCCATTGACGCTATCTAAATAATACCACTGTCCATCATCCAACTGTATAAAACCTTTCATTCTTCTTGTTTCAATAGCTAAGTTGGAGAAGAAATTTCGAATCTCTTGAGAGTTTAATTCTTGCTCAGCAATCAAAGAAATATCAAAAACGCTTTTCTCGGTTGCACACATTCTTGGAGGACTTTTCCATTCTAAATATCTTTCTGAATATAAGCTCATCAATTGATTTGATGAAAGATCGCCATAACTTGTTTGAATAAGTTTGATTTTTGGATTGATTGAGAGAACCCGGTCTTCTATTTCCAAAACTTTATCTGGATGCACCAAATCGATTTTATTGATTATTACCACAGATGCATGTTGGATTTGTCTTTCAATTGTTTGAACAACTTCTAATAAATCCAAGAAATGGAGTGAATCTATCAAACAAATGCTTCCAGAAAACTTGAAAACTTCACCAATTTTCTCCATTACTATTTGTAAATCATTATCCATTGAGACTGGATCTGCAAGACCTGATGCTTCGATCAATAGGATTTCCATTGGAGCTGTTGAGAATTGTATCAATGCATTAATGAAATTTTCATGTCTACACAAACAAAAAATCGAACCCCCGTTAATTTCTACCAGCTCAAGATCCTTTTGAGGCAATAATAAACCATCTATCCCGATTTCTCCAAATTCATTCATTAATACACCACATTTTTGGGAAGAGAAAAGAGAAAGTAACTTTATAAGGAATGTCGTTTTTCCAGAACCCAAAAATCCATTAATTAAAAAGAGTTGAATTTGTTTAATTCCCATTATAGAACTCTCTTTATTTCATTCATCAATTCTTCTTTATTTGGGATAATAGATGACCATTTAACTTGCCCATTAATCAGAATACAGGGAAGGTGTTCAACATGCAGTTTCTTAGCTCGGGCAACACTCTCCCGTTTAATAAATCTATGTTCTATTAGCTCTATTCTGTCACCAAATTCTGTCTTTGCATCAAGAGCTGTAGCAAGCATATACCCACAAGCAGCACATACGGAGGAATCAATTGTAAATACTTCTATGAGTGGTTTGGGAAGATTGTTATAATCAGGCAATTCAACATCCATATCTATTTCTGCTTGTTCATAATTTGCTAATGATTCCCCAATTAATTCAGGTTCTTTTATGGCTTGAAATGCTCCAATGACATTATCAGGGGGAACTTCATAGGGCATATCACATCCTGGAGCTATTATCAGATTCTTCTTTCCAACAAGATCAATTAAATCGACAACATATTTCATATTATCTTGTTGAGTACCAAATAGCATTACTGTTGTGAGAGGAATATTTCCACCTAGTACAATATTTTTTGGTTTAACAATATTCATTGCTTTAACCATATCAATATTCTCATCTACAAACATAGAATCTGGTTTGGTATCAGCTATTAATGCTAGGTTTTTTGTAGCATCCCCGCATACAAAGAAAGAAGAAAATCGTTTTTGGGTCCTAATATTGTTGAATATTTTTTGAAAGTGTTTGATCAAAAATTCCTCAAACGTTCGTGGTGAAATCTGTGAAACTACAGGATCTACAACAGCAATGACATCCATTCCTGCCCCCACATAAAAGTCGGTCATTCTAAGGCAGATTTGGGTTGTGTATTCTAATAAATCATGTACAAATTGTTTATTTTGGAAAAAATCTAAATATACATTAGTTCCACGAAGATGTGAGGCTAGAGTCAAAGGGCCAGTAAGAAGACCAAAAAGAGCAGTTTTTTCTCCCACTTCTGTTTTGAATTTTTTCATAACATCCAGAATCATTGGGAGTCTTCCATCTGTTCTTCGAGGTAATTGATTAGGTACTTTCATACTGTTTTCTAAAGGATGTATGATAACCATTGGTGGGCTTTTATCACTCCATCTTAATCCACAACCTAAAATTTCTGCTTCTATTTGTAAATCGAATATAATAGGTTGACCATCAGGATGATAAAGGTTATTAACCTCAATTAAGCATTCTAACAATTTAACTCTGTCAGTTAATATATCGGTTGCTGTATATCCTTTTAGTGACCCCGCATGGATTCCTGCAAAGGGAACCCAAGGGATTTGATCGGTTTTCTGATGTTTAAACACTTTCAACAGTAATTCTTTACCACTTACTTGGGAATGACTATGTGTATGCACTATTCATTGCCTCTCAATTTAACTGATCAGCTAAATAGCCAATTCTATATAATAAATCAAAGACTTTACGGTAAAATATTAGCTGGAGATGTGTGAGAGTATTCTTTTGAAGTTAAAAAGATAATTATATTTTACAAGAACCAAGAGAATCACATCTTGAAATACTGGTGAATTCTGATGACATTAAAAACACCTGAAGAATATGTTGAGAGTATCAAAAGAGATGTTAATCTATATATATTTGGTGAAAAAATCAAAGAATTTTGGAAGCATCCTTATTTTAAAATAATTGAGCCCTCAATCAATACAGTAAGAAAAATTTATGAACTTGCTAAAATGAATGAATATAAGCAACTGATGACAGCGACATCCCACTTGACAGGGGAAACGATTAACCGTTTTACACATATTCATCAATCTACGGAAGATTTAGTTCAAAAAATTAAGATGCAACGTCTTGTAGGACAACAAACAGCGTGTTGTTTCCAACGTTGTGTTGGCTTTGACTCTGCAAACGCGCTCTATAGTGTCACATGGGAGATAGACAACAAGTGTGGTACTAATTACTATGAACGATTCAAGAAATTCTGGATTGAGGTTCAAACACAAGATTTAATGGTAGCGGGAACAATGACTGATACAAAGGGTGATCGAAGTAAAAGACCAACTAAACAATCCGATCCAGATCAGTATTTACACATTATAGATGAAAATGATGATGGAATTGTGGTCCGAGGGGCTAAAATTCACCAAACAGGTTTTCTTAACTCTCATAGAGCTATTATTATGCCTACTCTTTCCTTAAGACCTGGAGAAGAAGAATATGCTGTGAGTTTCGGAGTTTCTACTGATGAGAAAGGAATAACAATGGTATATGGAAGACAAACATGCGATACTCGTAAAATGGAAGAAGGAAAGTTAGATATTGGAAATTGGAAATATGGAGGGCAGGAGATTTTTGTGATCTTTGATGATATGTTTATCCCGAATGATCGAATTTTTATGAAAGGGGAAATAGAATTTTCGGGAGATTTGGTTAATAGATTTGCAGGTTTCCACCGTCAATCGTATGGAGGATGTAAAGTAGGGGTAGGTGACGTCTTAATTGGTGCAACAGCTTTAATCGCAAAATATAATGGTGTAGAAAGAGCATCACATATCAGAGACAAAATAGTAGAGATGTTACATCTAAATGAAACGCTTTATTGTTGTGGAATTGCTTGCAGCTCCTTAGGTTTTCAAAGAAAAGCGGGAAATTACGAAATGGATATGCTTTTAGCAAACGTATGTAAACAGAATGTTACAAGATTTCCTTATGAAATTGGTCGCTTAGCGGAAGATATAGCAGGAGGAATCATTTGTACTTTACCATCTCAAGCAGATTTTGAGTCTGAAGAAATTGGTCAATTATTGAAGAAATACCTTTCAACTTGTGATGATGTACCTGTTGAAGCACGTTACAAGCTCTTAAGATTCATTGAAAATCTATCCATGGGGGTTGCCTCATTAAGTTATAAAACAGAATCATTGCATGGTGCTGGTTCTCCACAAGCTCAAAGGATTATGATCGCTAGGCAAGGAACTTTAGAAGAAAAAATACATTTAGTGAAAGAAATTCTTGATATAAAGTAATCTAAACTCAAGCTAAGCAATATTTTTGGAAAAACCTTAACTAAGAGAAGGAACATGGAAAAGGATTCACTAGTAGGTCGTAAGTAGATTCAGATTTCTTTTATTTCTTCATGAAACTGCTGAAATTGATTTTGTGTTAGAATGGCCCCACAAGCTTTGGGATGACCACCACCATATCCTGCAAACATCGGAATAAAATTAA
>CAZALJ010000050.1:0-9590 GCA_964485715.1 uncultured archaeon | reverse complement strand
TAATCTAATATTCTTACCCTCTTATCTTCATATGACTTATTAATACTGAAAAAAAAAGCCCACATGTTAGATAAATGAAACAGAAGTCTTGGAATCAAAAGATTTAACTGAAAAAAACCCAATTGAAAGGTGACTATCATGGTAACCTCTGCAATCCGATCAGAAAGAGGAAAAAACAAGAAAAAGGAGCAAATTGATACGTTATTTTACCTAGCAGAGCAGAACTCGGTTATAGGTCTAGTTAATCTAAGTGGAATAAGTTCAAAGGCAATTCAAGATATTCGCTCTTCAATGCGATCAGGAGAAGTCGAAGCGATAATAAAAGTAGCAAAAAATACATTAAAAGCATTAGCATTGAAAAAAGCTAGTAAAAAGAATGTTGCAAAACTTATTCCTCATATAGATGGCTCTTGTGCCATGATATTCTCAAATACTAATCCATTTAAACTTCAAAAATTCTTGAATCAAAATAAGGTTCCTGCTCCCGCCAAAACTGGTCAAATATCGCCTGTTGATGTGTTTGTATCTGAAGGTGTCACTAATCTAGACCCAGGGCCAATTATCAGCGAACTTGGATCAATTGGGTTACAGACGAGAATTGAGAAAGGAAAAATTAGGATTACAAAAACTGTTAACGTACTCTCAAAAGGAGATACAGTATCCGAAGCTCATGCAGCAGTGTTAACTCGTCTTGGAATTCAACCCTTTAAAGTAGGTTTAAAACTTAAAATTGTATTAGAAAACGGTGAGCTAGTTGATGGAAGTATTCTCGATGTTGACGAGGATGAAATACTCACAGACTTGCAATACGCTTATCGAAATGCATTATTCTTAGCTATTAATCCCAAAGTTTCATATTACTCTGCCGCAGCAACTCCAATTTTGTTAAAAACTGCTATTTCTCAAGTAATGGCCTTATCAGTGGACTCTGGGTATGTTACCAATATAACTATAGATTTTTTCTTGGTAAAAACTACAAAACAGGCTGAATTATTGAAAAAGCAAGTTTTAAGGGAAAATTCAGAATTGGAGTTCTAGTAGGAATAACCTTGTTTCTAAACGTTAATTTATGTTAACAGGTTGATATAAAAGTCGAGTTCCGCAAACCTTCAAAAAATGAAAACCTTTTTTATAAAAAGGCATCGTGCAAGATTGTTTAAGGATTCAAAAGTAAAATTCCTTTTAATCTCTTGAATACTTGTTAGTATCATTTTAACAGCTGATCAACATACTTTTTCGGTTTAAATGATTCTAGATCTGTGTATTTTTGACCTGTTCCAAGAAAAAGAATAGGAACTCCACCAGTAGCAAAAGTAACAGAAATCAGAGCTCCCCCACGAGCATCAGCATCCATTTTTGCGAGAATAATTCCATCTAAGGGGATCTCTTTATGAAAATCTTTTGCTTGTTCAGTTGCATCATTTCCCGCTAATGCATCTACAACTAAAATTGTATAGTCTGGGTTTGTAATGCGGTGAATTTTCTTCATTTCTTCCATTAAGTCCCGATTTACAGCCATCCGTCCAGACGTGTCTATTATCACAGCATCAGCATATTTCGCTTTCGCATGAGCAATAGCATCATATGCTACAGCAGCAGAATCGCTACCATACTTCCCTTCAATCAATTTAACACCAATTCTGTCCGCATGAACTTTCAATTGTTCTTGAGCCCCCGAACGAAATGTATCGCTTGCTGCGAGAACTATTCGAAATCTATTTCTCTTTAATAGGTAGGAAAATTTTGCAATAGATGTCGTTTTTCCAGTACCATTTATTCCTAGGAATAAAAAAACAAGAGGATTCTTTGTAGTTGTTTGAGCAGTAATTTTTTGATGATTTTTTAGAACCTCAATAATATTTAATGGTTTTTTTGGAGAAATAATATTAAAAATAATGGGTTTTGCGAAAACAGGAATCATTCGTGAGAGGTCACTAAATCTTTTCGCGCGCTTTCCGAGCATATCTGTCGTAAGCTTTTTAGAAATCTGTTTTGCTACTTTTAAAGATACATCGTTTGATATAAGAAGAAGCTCGAATTCACGGATTGCTTTTTTGATGTTCTTCTCGTTGATTTCATATGTTGAAACTTTTTTCAGAAAAGAATTCACTCCCTTTCTCAAAGCTGACAATTTTAATGAAAACCTCCAAAAAATGCTCGATATTGCTATTTATCGCTAAATGAAATATTATTGGGACTTTAACTCAATTACTATTCTCTTTAGAGTAAAAAATTAAAATTTATTGTAAAATTTGGTGTTTCTGAGCAATTTGTAGTAGTTCTTCTCTGTTTGAATTTAGTTTTTGAGAAAATTGTGAGTATTGCTCTTGGAGTTTTTTCATACTATTTTCTAAGTTTTCAATTTGAGATTTACTCCGTTCTTCTGAATTTTTTAGTTCTGTAAGAAGGGATATTCCTGATCCTAGAGATATAAATGTCTGTTGAGGCTCTTTTATTGTGCATAGAATGAGATTGGAACCCCCAATAGGTACTAATATCTCATCTCCAGGTTTTTTCGTTTTAAGTTCATTTTGAGTATTAATTGCATCATTTAAAGAACTAATGACTCTGGAAATAAGAGCAATTTGTTGTTCTATCGCGCTAACATTGACCTGTAACTGATCAATTTCTTCTTGAAGATTTCTCACGCGGATTAGAACGTCATCGGGAATGGTTATTTTTGACATTCATCAATCCTCATATGGAATCTTGAAATCTGTAGTAATTAGCTTTTGTACAAAAGGATCTGTAATCTCTTCTGGGGAAATCTCATCAATCGAAATAATTCGAATTTGTCCTCGCTTTAAACGGTTTCGGCTTCCAAATTCCGAAAAAAGTTTGTCCTTAGCCTGGTCTTCTGTTAAAGCACATAATTCTTTAGAAAAAGATGTTGTTTGTTGTCTTTGCTTGAAAGATCCCGAAATTCTAAAGATCTTAACAGATATGTCGTTTTTCATTATGTTTCACACTTAGTATGTGATTTGTTTCCAATATATTTCAATTTTTTACTTTCTTTAAATCAATTCGTAAGTAGCTCAAGTAATTTTTTCTATTCATTAAGAAAAACTGCGTGTTATTTCCATAACTTCAATACCTGTTGTTTCTCGCCCAATAAGTATTCCTTTTGTATTTCCGACAATTCCGGAAGCAACAAACTCAGAACCCCTGTTAATACTCCCGACTCCAACCTGTCGAAGGTGGAGTATATCCTTTATTTCGTAAATTTCCTCTTCGCTGGCTAGTGGTGTAAACAATCCCCCATAATTTGTAACAAATGCAAGACTTCCAACCAAATCTGATTTTGCTATTGTTTTTGTTTCTAATGGAATATTTAATGTGTCAGATATTGCTTTTCTAATTACTGGAGGAATGATGGGGGAGATTAATCCACCAAAATCATTAGCGAGAACAACATTACCGAATGCAAAGAATTCTGAAGATTGATAGGTTGGAAGATCAGTTGATTTAATTTGGTTTAATACTTCGGAACTAATAACATTTGAGACAACATTTCCAAAAGAATTTCCAACAATCAAAGAACCTATGATGTTATCTGAAACCTGAGTTATTTTAACTTTCAAAATACGGCGTACAAGTCCTTTGAGAGATGATGGGGTATTATTCGGTAGAAGTGCTATATTTTCAGTACATAGCATTTTAACCCCAATGTGAATGCTACCAAGAAAGTCAACGAATTCGATTTCCATGTTTAAAACTCCCTATTACTAAAAGAACTATGTGAAATTACTTGAAAGAAACATATGAAAAGTCGTCTATCATCCGAGGTAAACTGTCACAATATCATCTTCTGTTTTAACAGCACGAATTCGAATTTTTCTTGGAGGATGCTGAATTCCACGAGCCCACATAAACTCGTTCACTTCGGGGTCAATGATGACGTCATCACATCGAAGATGACGTCTGACGAAGTCTCTAAGATGGCGCATTGCTCTTGGAGTCCTCTTTGGACGAGGAATTCGTCTGCCATAGACCACTTTACTAAATGGAATCGTATAGATTCTTTCTTCTATTATTGAATCTGATGGGATTTCGCTCATTAGATTTTCCTTCTAATTCTAAGGTTTAATTTTTGTGGAACGCCATCGTCTTCTTTTCGGGTGAGTAGTTACTTTTCGTGAAGTTTTCATTATAACCCAAGTTGGAACGGTCTGGTTAGAATTCAAATATTTCCCAAGGCGAATTTTTTTTGCATATGGTTTGTATCGTGCCATCTATTCATCTCCTCATTTTCTCTGAATCTTCTCTGAAGGCCCCATTGTAGTTTTAAAGCTAACAGATCTAATTTGCACATTCCCTTTTGGAAGTTTTGCAGTTAGTGTTTGTAAAATTGTGTTTGCATTCTCTGTTAATGCTTTATTATCATGATTGGCCTTACCAATTTTTGCATTAACAACAGGGGTTGATTTTAGTCTTAATTTCACTGTACGTTTGTATCTTTCTACGAATTTGTCAATTTCAACCTTAGGGGGTATAGGTTTAGGCATCTTTCCTCTTGGTCCTAGTATTTTTCCAAGAAACTTGGCCACAATGGGCATTAGTTGTGGTTCTGCGAGGAAAAATGAGAATTCATTAGCTATCTTTTTTGCGTTCTTAGGTTCTTTTGATAATCTTTCGATCTCTTGACGATTCAAGGTCGTTAATCCTGATTCCTTCGATTTTATAGCAAGATCACCTTCTGCAAAGACTGCGATGCTGGTTTTGCCTCCCAAATCATTTGGAACTAAGGTTTCTAAATTGATTCTATTTGCAGGGTTCTTTAAATCAATATCACGAAGTCCAATAGAAATTTCAACGGTTTCAGTAAATTTTCGTTGTCGTCTTTTAATACTTCTAGCTTTGGCTTGAAAAATTGCTTCTTCCAGTTGATTTGGTGTATATGACATGAAATTTTCCCTTTTTGAGAGTAATTTAGGCTTTTTTAGTGTTTTTAATCTACTATAAGGTTTTTTAGCATAGTTTTTTGTGTGTTTTGAGAGACAATGCAGATGGAAGTCACTAAGAAGTATCAAAAAACTTAATTTTTCACTCTAAAATCGATCGTAACTGTATTATTGGTGAAAATTAGAATATAGAGACTTTTTCTCATTCGTTTGGGTGAAATTATTGGCCAAAACCATTGAAGCATTAGTTGATGCAGGAGAAGCGACACCTGGTCCACCGTTAGGGCCTCAGTTAGGTCCCTTAGGTGTAAATATCAAAGCTGTCATCGATGAAGTTAACAATAAAACCCAAGGATTCAAGGGGATGAAAGTTCCGATTAAAGTCGAAGTAGATGATTCACGTAACTTTACAATAACTGTGGGTGTTCCTCCCACGTCTTCTTTACTAAAGAGGGAAGCAGGAGTGGAGAAAGGAAGTGGAACTCCAAATACAGAAAAAGTGGGAAATATTACTTTTGATCAGTGTGTTAAAGTTGCTCGAATGAAACAGAAATCCATGCTAGCCACTAATTTGCGCTCTGCTGTAAAAGAAGCCGTTGGAACATGTATATCAATGGGTTTAACCATAGATAATGAGGATCCCAAGGCAATAATTGTGGCTATTAATGCAGGGAAGTATGAAAAACACTTTGAGTAATTATGCCGAAAGATTATTCAGTTGAATCTATTATTGGAATTCATGGATATAAAATCCCACAATTTCCAGGTACAGGGGGAAAAATCAAACAACAAAATAAAGATTTCATTGTTCGGGAAATACCTCCAAGTGGAAAACCTATTTTCGATGGATCAGAAATTGGTGAAGATTTAGGAGGGATGTATATTCATTGTGTTCTTTGGAAAAAAGGTATCGATACTTTTAGTGCAATAAAAAGGCTAAGTAATAGCTGGAAGAAAGCAGAAAAGGATTTTGGATTCGCAGGTCTGAAAGATGCTGCTGCTGAAACCTATCAGCGAATCTCAATTTGGAATATTAATAAAAGCCGCATTAAGGATACTAATTTACTAAAGGTTAGGGTTTTCCATCCTATTCGTCAGAAATTTGCTGTTAGAATAGGTGATTTACTTGGGAATTTCTTTGAAATTGTAATTCGTGACATTCGAAGAGAGTGGAATAAGGTAGACTGGGAACACTTTAAGCTTCATCTAGAATCAAAGGGAGTTCTAAATTTTTATGGATTGCAACGATTTGGAGCAAAACGCCCCATCCTCCATTTGATAGGAAAGTATCTTGTTCAAGAGAAATATTCCGATGCGATAGACAAATATTTAGGCGAAACGAGTCCCTTAGAACATGAAAATATTACAAAATTACGACAGGAATATCTTGAAACTCGTTCGTATAGTGCTTTGAGGTTAAAATTCCCTTATTCTTATAGTATTGAAAAAACGTTGTTAATAGGACTGGGAAGACATCTATCAGCTAAGAATATCATTTTAAGTTTGCCTAGGTCGTTTCTGAGGTTAGCAATTTCAGCCTATCAGGCTTTTCTCTTTAATAAAGTTCTTAGTTATCTTAACGAGATTAATTTCCCCCTACTCAGTGATTTGGTCATTCCTATACCAGGATATCAAATTATTCGAAAACAGACTTGTGAGGAAATTTGGGACAGATTAAAAGCGTTATTAGAGGAAGATACTTTAAATTTCCAAAGTTTTAGACATAACCAACCTAACCTAAGTTCAAAAGGATCCTTGCGAAAAGCTATTCTGGTTCCTACAAAGTTTAAATATTCTCACATAGATATTGAGAAAAGAAGAAGTAAAGTTTCTTTTTGTTTACCTAAAGGATCTTATGGAACCGTTGTCATTCGAGAGATAACAAAGACAGAGGCCTAATGAATGATAGCTTTTATTGGGGATAGAAGATACCATCCTTAACTCGTCCATTAAGTTCCCCTTGAGTTATTAAGGTCTCAATAGCTTTGCCAACAGCAGTAGTTGAGATACCTGCAATTTCGATTTGGTCAATAGGTGTGGCTTCCCGGACAAGGTTGACTGCTTGAATTAGCAGTTCTTTTTTGGATTTTCCTGAACCAATTTCATCTCCACGGACTTTTTTCAAAGAAGCACGAATAGAAGCATTACAAATTGGACAGTGAAACGACCCCATTATGGTTAAAGTGACTCGACCCTCCTTATCAGGCATTGGACTAATTAATTGCCATGTTTTTTCTGGGGGAGTTTCAATGGGATTTATTACGTGGCCACATTTTTTACAAGAAATCTTCTTTTTTCTTTTTTTACTTGGAGGACTCATGATTTTTACCTTCTTTGATCTGTTAAGGATAATGATAATTATTGCAAATTAAGAAGGTATTATAGTGTAAGAGCCTGAATAGTGGTTTTTAGACATGCGTGGCAAATCTCTCCTCCATATGGTCGGGTTGCATGTTTTCCACTTTTTGAGTCTTTAATCGCAATAATATTTAATATTGTGCCGCAAATCCTACAGTGAGACTTACTAGTTTTTCTTTTTACTCTATGTACTAATAACCGTCCCCCTGGGCTTTTCTTCTTTCGAATCTTCTTAGTCATCTCGATTGAACACCTTTCATTTTAATTTTTTTATCAATCAGGTTGTAATCCAACAAGTTTTCGTAAAATAGATCCAAATGCAAGGCTGCCACCAAAATACCACCAGATATATCTGGGGACAAAAACATTCCCCCAACCTTCAACGACTTGATTATCCCCTATTGGAAGAATAAGAATTGATTCGGGAAGAGCAAACGGTATTATGGCGGGGATCTTTCCTTTAATTAAAACACCGAATTCATCAAAAGTAGGAGAATACTCGGCATTAAGCAACATAAAAAAAATAATCATTGGAATAAACATGATTAGTAATGGTTTCAAATTCATCATTGTAAGCTCAGATTGTACTTTTCGCATTCTATCGGCGTTTCTCTCATACTTCAGCTTCATTTTGCTATCAGCGGTTTTTAGCATTTGCATACGTAATTTCTGATATTCTTTTGTTTCTCTCGTTAGCCTTTTTAATTTATCAACATCGATCATTTTTCTAGAAACTAATGTAGAAGCTAATGACACAAATAAAGCGACAATTAGTATGAATATAGATGATAGAGGAGGATCAGTTGGAGGGAATGTTTCTAAAACGGTTAAAGGCGTTGTGATTAAATTAATCATATTTTTTGTAATATCTTCAAGAAAGTGCATGTTTTATTCCTTCACAAGTGTCCCGCAACGGGAACGGTGAATATGGGTTTAATTCTATACAATTATGACGTTTTTCGTTTTATTTTTTATTTTTCGTGTTAATCGAAAAAATTACAAAGCTCATCGAACAATTATCCTCACATTTAATAAAACTCATGAGACCTCATTTGTTGAGTTTTCCCGATATTGAACTTTTTAGAATTGAATGATTTACTTTAACCAATTTTTTTTATTCCTAGGAAATAAAATTTCTTGATTTAACGTTATGACAATTTAGACGGGTTCGTTTTTCTAAAAAAGCATTAAAAGCCTGTTGGTAATTTGGTTCAGGTGAAAGATGAAATTGTAATGGATTGTTTCTGGAAATAGGTTTAGTTAAGTGTCTTTGAGCACATACTGGGATTACATATCTCACCCCAGTCCTAATCTTTCGACTTCTCTGCTGATAGATGAAATCTTTCTTTGGAGAGGTAAAAGAACATTTTTTGCATTTTAATCCTTGACTTCGCCCCGCAGAGGTAAGAGAAGCTCCACAGATAGGGCATTTTGGAGTTATTCTTTTTTGAATAGAAGTTAATTGGATAATTTGGATTTCTTCAAGATTTATTGTAATCGGGTTTTTTGCAGATGCAGGTCGAACTCCTCCAAAAACTAAAACTTTATCTCCTTCGATTAGTTCTCTAATAATTTTACGAAATCGTTTTGTGGGTTCGTAGGCTGCACAATCGATTAAGGTATTACTTGATTTAATAGTGAAGATGACATGGCCACCAGGGTAATCAAAAGGCTTTTTTACTACTAATCCTCTTACAATTACAGAAAGGTACGGTGAAAGCTCATGACCAAGAAACATTTTTGGAAAATGTACCTGTGTATGTTGATTGGTACGAAAAATCATTGTTGTCTCTATTGGTTCTGAAATCTCAATTAATTCCCACATTCGGATGACAGCACTAGACGTTTCACCTCGTATCCCACAAAAAACTGGATCAGGTCCATGGGGGGTGATCATAACTTGTTTGTGCTCGTAATCATAATTATTGAAAGTTAATGGAGTTTTTTTATCCGCATTTATAACAGAATTGGGGTCAATTAAGCGTTTTTGTTTCTTCTCTTTCGGGTCACGGTAAGCAATGAATTCATAGGTATAATCATTCGAGAGATTCGCTCCAATGGCGGCAGTGGCTCCGATCAAGCCTCTTCCTTTTTTTATATGGAAGTGTTTTTCTGATGGATGTTCCTCAAGTAGCTGTTTAACTGATTTTAAGGGAATTACTTGATAAAGTGCCTGTTGATACAGTTTTTGGAAAACAGAAGGAACCCCTCCCTTAAGAAGCACAAGACCGGGATCAGTTTTTGGATCAGAAATATCAGCATTTGCCTTGACCAAATCAACAATTCCCTTCCAAATATTCTCTTCGATTTCTTCAGGTGCCATAAAAGTAA
>CAZALJ010000049.1:0-9638 GCA_964485715.1 uncultured archaeon | reverse complement strand
ATATCAAAATAAGAAATGCATCGTCATTAAAATTTTTTTATTTAAAAACCTGTAGTTGTATCATTTAATAGGTTGGCGAATTATTGTCTTAAGGCGTTCTGGTTTTGTCCGACGGGGATCAGAGAGATAGATTTCATGGTGTTTGCCCCGTAATTTATAACCATTATTTTCTGCAAATTCATGCATTCGGGCAATTGTAGGGCCTTCATCAGAATAGGGGCCGAAATACAATATTTGTACAGATAAACCTTCAATGTACTTCTCAAAACGAACTTTAGATAGGGAAGGTGGATTTTTCTTCTGTTTCACCTCACGAAGCGATTGGTCAACCATATCTTGAGTGATAAAATCAGGTTGCATAATCATGGAGGTCCATAACCATTCATTTTTTCTTTCCAGAAAGGCGTCAGTGAATACTTCCATATCCTTGGCCCACCACAATCCTTCCAATGGCATTACCACGTAATCCTTTCCTTTCTTCTTAATCATAAATTTCAGCGTATAAGAAAGTGGATATAGTGTCTGCATAGCATCTTGATATTCTTGCGAAGTACCAGGATATCCCTGCCCATCTATCATGAGATAGTTCAGAGGAGGGACATCTACAATAGAAAATTCCTTGGCTGACACGTTTGAGTAAAGTCCTTTCAGTTCCTTTTTGAAGTCAATCTTTACCATTCCTTACTTCTCCAAAGATCGTATTTTATACGAATGCACTTTATTAGTATGAATAATAAAAAGCTCGTTAACTACTTTGTTGATTCAACCTGATGTCCTATTGAGATGTTAGAATGACTGAAAGGGATTTCATTGATGAGGCATTACCAACATCAGGTCATTCAGCTATGTATGTAATGCACAAATTTTTCGCACGAAAACAAGAAGATGTCATCAGGGAATACATTAAAACTTTCTCTAAGAATGGAGAAGTAATTCTTGACCCATTCTGTGGAAGTGGGGTAATGGTAGGGGAAGCTCTTAAATTAGGGAGAGTGGCTATTGGTGTAGACATTAACCCAGTTGCAATTTTTATTACCAGGAACACGATAAAACACGCTGACATCAATAAAATCATAAAGGAATACAAAGGAATTAAAAAGGATGTCGCAACACATATTAGTAAATTATATATGACAAGCTGTCGTGTTTGCCATAAAGAAATACCTGCAATTTGTTTCACATGGGATAATAAGACTCTCGTTGATGTTCGGTATGAATGTCATCAACACGGCAGATTGATAAGTACCATCTCTAAAGATGATTTATTATTGCAACAGAGAATTGAAGATGGAGAATTACGCGAATTTTTTGATGATAATGGAAGATGTATATTCTGGTACCCAACAGAGAAGCTCTATTATAGTAATGGAACACCTTTTCTCAAGAAAGAACGATTCGATTCTGTTGATGAAATATTTACAAGTAGAAATCTCATAGCTTTAGCTAAATTGAATGATAGGATTGAACAAATTGATGAAGATGATTTGAAAGAAGCTTTCAAATTTGCTTTTTCTTCAATGACTCATTTAGCCTCCAAAATGACGCCTGTAAGACCCTCTCGTCCCTTTAGTTCTGCATGGGTTCAACAGAGTTATTGGTACTGTCCAAATAACATGGAATCAAACGTATGGAAACTTTTCGAACGAGCTGTGATAGGACATCAAGGTTTGACAAAAGCAAAAAGTAACCTATCCGAAGTTTTCAAGGCTAAAAAGGAAGCATCCAGCTTCAATCAATTATTAAAAGGAAAAAAATATGATTATTTGTTACTACAATCATCTGTAGAGCACGCGTTGGAAGGAATTAAAGAAAATAGTATAGATTTTGTGATCTGCGATCCACCCTACGGCCACTCAATTCAATATGGCGAGTTACTCTACATGTGGGGATGTTGGTTACAAATAATGGATAATTTTGATGAAATTGCAAAAGGAGAGATTATCAAGAATTCCCGCCAAAAAAAAGACTATGTAGAATATGAACAGATGATGAAAATTGCTTTTATGAAAATTTATCACGTGTTAAAACCCGAAGGTTATTGCATCGTTACATTCCATAATCCAAGTTTAAAGTATCGAAATATTCTTTTCAGATCTGTGTTATTGTCTGGGTTTGAATTTGAGAAAATTGTATATCAACCCCCTCCCAGACCCTCAGTAAAGAGTCTCCTTCAACCATTTGGTTCACAGAGGGGGGATTACTTCTTTAGATTCAAAAAGCCGAAATTAAAAACAAAAAAATCTTATAAAACCATTGAGGCTGATAAGGTCGAGGAACTCATAGTAGATATCACAAAAAAGATAATAACGGAGAGAGGTGAACCTACTTACTATACTGACATTCAGAACTTTTTAGATCCAATTTTGTATGAAAAATTGAAAAAATCTGATTTATTAATGGATTTTGATCCTGAAAGTGTCGAAAAGATTTTACGAAAGCACATTGGAAAGGTATTTTTATTAGTGGATATAGGTATGAGGAGAACTGGAAATAAAAAGCTGCAGGGAAAGGGTTGGTGGTTAATAGAACAAAAAAATAATGTAGAAATAATTCGTTAATTGCTATAAAGAAATCAGAAAGCTTGAGGGATGGTAAAACTTCAACATCAGATTTTGGATCTTTAAATTCATCTAGTTTTAGAAATTTATCTTAGAAATTTTCATTTACGGATGGAGAACTGATAAATTAGGTTTGACAACTCTTCTTTAAAAATGGTATATAAAGTTCGTAAGTTTTATAAACTCCCTAATTTTTCTAATAAATACATGGAGAGTTTGAGTGATGGGTACTCCCATAAAAGTGTTTGACCGAGAATTTGATACTAAACGTCCATCAGATGATCACCGGACGTCGTGTGAGCAATACGAGACTTGGTTTTTAGGGTCTCTCATGCGTAAGAGAAATATCTCAAATAAAGATTATGATAGAATGTCCATTTTACACAATCGGATCACTCAAGAAGAAACCAATTTTGATAACTGTGTGCAGCTGAACGTGCGTATTGCTTCTCAATTAAGTGAATTTTTTCCCTTTAAATGGTTACTAGAAATAACGTCAATCTTCAGGAAGCGAGACATCACAAGGTTAGGAATCAAAACATATGAAGATCGAGTACGTTCCTACTTAGGATTTATTGAATTGTACTTAACCTTTCGAGGTTTAACTCTCCTAGACTCAACTCTCGCTGAAATTAATAATTATCTAGACGTCAATATTACCAAAAATGATGTACGTACTTGGAAATTGAAACTTCTCCGAATCATTCCAGAGTTACAAGAGCAATGGATTAAAATTCGTGCGAAAACTCACCAAACAGCGATAATTTCCACTGTTGTCCAAGTTATGAATCATGAGTTAGTATTGATCAATTGTACAAATGAAGAGATTTTTCAAGTCAAACAAAAAGCATTGGTCTTTGCACGGAAGTTCATCGCAACCAAGAAATCACGATATGTTAAAAAACCTGAGATTTGGGCACGTGCTATCTGTACCAAGGCATTATACGAAAGTCTTCCTGACCATGCCTGTTTAGCTTTTCCTCAGCTTCCTCCGAACACACAGAAAGTTATAGAAAATAAACGATGGCAACTGGATCAACTTATTACCTGATTAGACTGAGGATTTATGTTGGAGAGGGGATTGTATTTTTATTTGAATTAAGTAAAGTTATTACCAGCTCATCCTCCATAGAAGCGTTCAATAATTACTTATTCGATCTTTTCTGTATTTATTTCATTCTCTATCCTTATATCATCACTACAGAGACTTTATATCTCTGGGAGACGAAATATTCAATTAGATAACCCCAATTTAGAAATATCGTAGTAATAATAGCAGATTCCAGAGAGCTATTATTGAGATGAGTTCAAGTTATCTTTGTTTTGAATCAATATTATTAAAGGAACATATAAAAAATGAAATTAATAGTAATTGATATTCGTACACACATTTTCCCTTACCAAATTAGTTGACAGGGAAGTTAAGATAATGATAGATGATTTAGTTCTAAGAGAAAAAGATCCGGAAGATTTAGAAATTGAAGATTTAATCATAAAACTTGATCATGTGGCTTATAGAGTGAAAAATGGGGAACGAATGAGATTTATTGATGAGCTTACAAATGTGGTACCATATCAAGAGTTTAAGAACTTCAAAGTACTCAATGCGAATGCAATTACTACATGTATAAAACTGCACAACACATTACCAGTCATTGTTGTCTCTGAAGGGCTTAGCGATAACTCCGTTGTTGAGCAATATTGTCAAAAATTTGGTTCAAGAGTCCACCATTTAGCCTATTTAGTAGAGGACATTGAGAAAGTTGTAGAAGTTCAAAAACAGAGAAGGATCATCTTTACAACGGAAAAAATCATTGGTAGTGTAGAGGAAGGCATTCAACAAATATTCACAATGCCAATTGAGACAACTAATCACATTATTGAATACATTCAAAGGTTTGGTGGTTTTGCTGGCTTTTTCACACCATCTAATATCACAAAGTTAATGAAATCTACTGAGAAATTAGGTGAAGCTTAAAAATGGTGAACCTTTGCATCTAAATTCACCAATTGAAGCGTAAGACATTGTGGAGCCAAACCATTGATCTATTTGCCACAATACAAAGTTTTTTCTAACATTGGTACCAATTGAACTATATTGACATAGTGGAGGCCTCATAAAATTGAAAAATGAAAGAAAACCCTTACCATTAGTGTGTCCCAATCCAGTTATCTTAGTTACAACAACAGATAAAAATGAGAAAGCAAACATAATAACATTAACCCTTGTAGGTGGTGTTTGCTGGGAACCACCAATTATTGGAATAGGGATTGGGAAAAATCAGTTTTCCAAAGGTTTAGTGGAGCAAATCGGTGAATTTGTAGTCAATATCCCAACCGCTGAAATGATAAAAGATGTCGAATATTGCGGTCTTGTCTCTGGAAGAGACAACCCCAAATTTGAAAACACTAGCTTTACTCAAGTGCCTTCAACTAAAGTGAAACCACCAATGATTAAAGAATGTCCGCTAAATCTGGAGTGTAAGGTAATAAAAACTATTCCACTTGGATCAAATGTATTATTCCTCGGTGAAGTTGTTTCCCTCCATGTTGATGAATCAGTACTCGATGAAAAGGGTGGAATTAATTTAGAAAAAATAAATCCTATAATGTTTAATTTAACGAATAGTTATTGGGGAATTGGTGCAAAAATTGCTGAGTACGGCTTTAGTAAGCCTTAGTAGATGTAGAAGAAATCCTGAAAGTTACTCTTGCTGGTATATTATTTAATATACGCGAATGAAAGACACTTGGAATTTTTTCCTTCAGATATTTTAGGTATAAGAGTTCAATGTTACAGACTAAGGAGCTTTTTAGCATTTTCGGCTAAAATTTTCTTTTTATCATCATAAGATATCTGAGCTGAGGTCACCTTTGTCTTTTCCCAACTTATGTCTCGGGCTCCCCAGGGGTAATCCGATCCGAAAAGTATCTTTTCTGGGCCAATCACATCCACAGCTTCCGCTAACCGTCGAGGATGAGGAATATAGGAACATTCTAAGAAGACATTGGGATGATGAGCTGCCAGTTCGATGTGAGAAAAACGATCATTTAAATTAAACTCTTCCTTCATGTGACAGCATATAAAAGTACCATCAGAATATTTTTCTGCTAGATTCTCGATATCTTGAACTTTCCCTTCTGATTTCCATCCTGTATGGATCAGTATTGGTACCTCAAGCTCAATAGCTTTCTCAATTTGGGGAACGACCATTGGATCTGATAGCTTGTACTGATCAAACACCGGATGAAGTTTTAACCCCTGAAAGTCGTTATTTTCTACTAAAGCTTGGAGATCAGCTGCAGTATCATATTTTGGATTCAACCAAGCTACAAGTACAAAACGTTTTTTTAATGCTTCAATTTGTGTGGCTAATTTTTCATTTTCTGGTCGCATGGATCCTTTTTTGGGGCCACAGAGTAACACAGCTTCAGTTACATGAGCAGCATCCAATGCTTTAAGATATTCTTCAAATGGAGGGAGATTTTTTGAATCTGGAATAAAAAACGTTACAGGACTTAACGGAAAATGTGTATGAAAATCAATGGTAGGGAGAAATTTGAATGAATTATCAACCATTTGCCTCAACTCAACTTTGATTAAGAAACCGAATTTCTCTTACTATTCCTTTGTGATTCAGACTAATTTAAATACATATTCAATATTTGGAAAATAGGAATAGAATTAATGACAGGTTAATATCTTGTATGTGAAAGAGAATTGGGCTCTCTTCGTAGAGGGAACCGAGATCAAATGGACTTTTGGTAATCCAAGTACTGAATTTCAAACGATTGCACTAAATTTTCTTTTGGGCCTAGGTAATTTAGGACAAGAAATATTTGGTGAAGGAATTGCCAGCATAACCTTTGATTTACACAAATATAGTGGAATGAAAGCTTCTGAAATTTTCATCGTTTCGCTACAGGATCAATTTCTTTTGATAATTAGTGATCCAGCCACAACACTCCTTTTAATTGCAGTCCAAGGCGGAATTCCAGAAGACATCAAAGAAATAATGACTGCAGTGCTAGTGGGTCAGGCTTCAATTCTATATGCGAGTAGTATATCCGAGTTAGATACGAAAGGAAAACGATTGATTGAGAAGAAGTTTCAGGATATCATACTGGATATTAATGAAGAATATCTCAAAAATGATCTGATAGACACTATTGTGGGAAAATCAGGAAGTAATTTTTCGATCCTTACATTTGAAGAATGTTTATTATTTCATTTTTACCTTAGAAAACAGATTGAACCAGTAAGTTACCTAGTGTCTCCCAGCTGGTGTTTAATTTCTCATGAAGGGGGAGGTGAAATACCTTTCTCATTTAATATAGATAATGAGTTAGTAATTGGTGGTTATTTTGCTGCTATAATCGAGTTCATCTCTACTCTCTTTGGATCCAAGCCCAAAGATATTTCATTTGGCTCCACGCGTATTCGAAGGGTACGTTTTATCTATGGGAAAGAATACTTCATGGCTATAGATACATCATTCATGATCGACTTATTGCTCAAACGGCAATTTCAGAAGCAATTTTTTGAGACAAATTACTCCATAATAAAAGATATGTCTTCTGGTATCAAGGAATTGATCATTGAAGAGATGGTTCAATTCAACGAAAAAAAACTGACCGAATTATCTGCTGAAACCCTCTTAGATACTTACATTGGTGAAGGAAGTGAAGAATTAGAACTTTCTTTCGGTAAAGGAAAAGAAGAAGAAACTTTAGAACTCTTACGGGATGAACGCATGAATCAATTGTTGCGTGTTTGGGGTAGATATCTAATCAATTTATAGAAAGGATAATTTGTCTGATGCAAATTCACATTGTTCGACATGGATTAACTGAATTCAATGTCGGAGAACCTCGTTTTCGTGGCCAACTAGATATCCCCCTTTCAGAAGTCGGTGTTCAACAAGCAGAAACAATTGCTACAGCTCTACAAACTATTCCTCTGGATATAATTTACTATAGCCGATTACAGAGGGCAAAAGTAACTGCAAAAATAATCAAGCAATTTCATCCTAAAGCCCAATTTATAGAGGAACCGCTTTTAATAACATTGAATTTCGGTGATTGGCAAGGTAAATTCCATAATGAAGTATTTAGAACTGCTGAAGAGAGAAAGTTATGGTACACAAATCCAAATGTTTTTGTTATATCAAACGGAGAGACCTTTTATCAGGTCTTGGACAGAATTCAAAGGCTACTAGAACGCTTACGTAAACAAACGGAAGGATGTATTGCACTAATTACACATAGAATCGTTATTATTAATATACTGCTATATCTATTCAAATTGGATCCTTCTCACTTCTGGGATTTCCATGTTGACACAGGATCGATTACTCAAATAGAATATAACCCTGACAATACATTTCGTTTAGTAAAACTCAATGAGACACGACATTTAGAAGAATTAGTTTAACACAATCCTATCTAGATAAACTCATATTAAAACAGGAAACATTTGGCGTTATAAGTATGAAGAATTCAATCAATAAGGTTCTTTCAGGCAATTATCGTACATGGGCTGTTTTGTTACTAGTTATTCTATTCGTGGGTTTTTCTGGCGTAATTTTATATTTTAGTTATTCTAATGAAGATAATACTTCATCAGATCATGATGATGAATTAGTTAATGGTGTGTTTGATGGCTATAACTTGTTCGTTCTTCAGGAAAAAAATCAGGAGAATAATTCCAGCAAGTTGAGGCTAATGATTACTGACATGGATGGAAAAGTGATTGTTAAGAAGAATTATCTTAAAGAACCACGTGGATTGGATAATTATCCTGTTGAATTATTCAATGCTACTACCGTTTTACTAGGTGCAGACGACGGTGCTGTCTTGTGGAACTTCGTGACCAATACAACAGAAGATTTGGGCTTCAAAGGACATCATGACCTTGAATACAATGCTAATAATAACACGTTCTTTACAATGAAGTGGTATACAGCGACAATTGGCGAAAAAATATATGGGTTTGATTGGATTAATGAGTATGATTGGCAAGGGAACTTACTATGGTCACTCAACACGAGGTCATTTATTTCGCCGTCAATGTGGTGTCCGTTTAACGACAGTTACGTAGGTGAGACGAGAGATCTTACACACGGTAACACGGTATTCTACGATTCAGAAGAGGATGTACTGTATTATTGCACCCGTAATTGTAACACATTTTATAAGATAGATCACAAAACCAAGGAGATAATCTGGGGATTAGGTGAATATGGAAATTTTACTCTTTTCGACCGAGGAGGGAATCTCCGAGAACACCTATTTTTTCATGCGCACTCCGTTGAGAAGATAGATGCCAATACGTTCATTTTGTTTGATAATGACATGCATAACCAAACCAATCCAGGAAACCAACGGTCTCGTATAGTGGAGATCACTGTTAATGAAACTACCATGATTGCCACAGAATCATGGTCATGGACAGCTCCCGTAGAGTATTATAGTAACATTTGGGGTGATGCGGATCTGCTCCCGAACGGTAATCGCCTAGGAACGTTTGGTACGGACACACATCCTAATACTGACTTAGGAGCAAGGTTGGTAGAGGTGAATGACAGTGGAGATGTCGTTTGGGAGATGAATTTTCCGAAAGAAAACGATTTTCGTTATGGGGTTTATCGGATGGAGCGATTTCGTTTCACCCCAACTCTCAGTTCACCGCCAGACGTATGGGTCCTTCCAACAGATAGTGTTACCATTAGCTGGCAAACATGGTACAACTTCCGAGCAAAGCAACCAATGCAGGGCTCGTATTCTGTCTACCTCAACGACAATCTGATCGAAAGTGGAAATCATGTCTTTAATAAGTGGTGGCTCCCCTCTAATTTGACTATTTCCTTGGGGAATTTTTCTCTGGGCACATACAACCTGACAATTGTTCTCGCTGATGAAGTAAATAATACGATAAGTGACAACATCACCATTCACGTTACCACGTCTTCCAATATCGTTCAAGAAGGAACAATAGATTATGAAAGTTACTCAAGACAACCAAAAATTCAATGGGGCGGTGTTGCGATCTTTATTCTAATAGAGAATAAACATAAAAAC
>CAZALJ010000048.1:0-10084 GCA_964485715.1 uncultured archaeon | reverse complement strand
GCTTTAACAACACTCGAAGAATTCTACAATTACTTAGTTAGCAAAGGATTATGTAGTTGGAATCAATATGAGATAAAAAAATGGATTATTACCAAAAATCTATTTGGTGTAGATATCTCTCAGGAAGCGATTGAAAAGTGCAAATCTACGTTATCCTCTGCTTTGACACTAGCTGGGGACTGTATTGATAACTCTAACAAGCTACCAGACTTAAGTACAAATATTCGGTATGGCAATTCTTTAATTGGCTCTATTTCAAATAGAAGAAAGGATAAAATTCCAGCTAAAATTGGATTTAAACCATTCCACTGGGATCATGAGTTTCCAAATATTATGGTAAACAAAGGATTCGATTTGTGTTTAACAAATCCCCCATGGAATATATTGAAACCAGTTGAAAAAGAATTCTTTGCTCAGTATGATCCACGCTTGACGAAATATGGGGTAGATAAGAAAGAAGCTAGGCAAATCATAAGTAAACTTCTAAAACAAAAACATATAAGAGAACAGTGGGATGAATACAAACGTTCAATACGTCTTGCAGGAGCTTATTTCCGTAGCGATGAGTATCGTTATCAATCAGATCAAATGGAGGGAATAAATAATAAAAGAACGGTTAGTGGGGATCTTAATCTTTATAAACTGTTCCTTGAGAGAGTATATTACTTAATAAAACCCAAAGGTTATTGCGGAGTCATAATTCCATCTGGATTTCATACTGATGCTGGAACTAAGGGATTAAGACGGTTGCTATTTGAAGAAAATGAGGTGAGAGAGCTTTATTCTTTTGAAAATCGCCGAGGAATATTTCCTTCAATACATAAGTCCTTTAAGTTCGATCTATTAATATTCAAAAAAACGGGTAGAACAAAGTCTTTCAATTCAGCATTCATGCTTCACAACCCAAACATTTTGAAAAAGAATAATGCGGCACTTTTGGTTGACTGGGAGGTTATCAAACGGTTATCTCCCTCATCATGGTCAGTTTTAGAATTCAAAACGAAAAAAGACGTAGAAATTGCTTGTAAAATGTATCAACATCCGTCTATACTAAAAGAAGCTAATGGATCTTGGAAAATTCGTTTTACTAGAGAGTTCGATATTTCTTTAGATAGTAATTTGTTCAATACAAATAAACAGGGTTTGATCATCTTTGAAGGAAAAATGATTGAACAATATACTCATAAATTCAAAAAACCACGGTATTGGATCAAAAAAGAAAATGTGATCTCTAAGTTTGGCTCACAGTATCAAGATTATAACGAATACAGATTAGGGTTCCGAGCTGTAGCAGCGAGTACTAATCGAAGGACAATGATTGCAACCATCATCCCACGCATGGTTTGTTGTGGAAATTCCTTAATCGTGACTAAAATCTTTGATTCAGAAAATACTAGACGATTAATAGACGAGTCTGATTTATTGTATTTATGTGGGGTATTCAACAGTTTTGTGTTCGATTATCTGCTTCGATTAAAAGTGACAACAAATCTAAATATGTTTTTTATCTATGACATGCCCGTTCCTCGCTTATCTAAACATGACAACATCTATCAAGAAATTGTAAAAAACGTTGCAAATCTATTTCCAGAATTTGAGACTCTTCACAAACAGTTCGGAAAAAGCTCTTCAAATCAACCCATTTCAGATCGACTTCAATACCAAGCTATTATTGATTCGTTGATCGCTAAGATTTATGAACTAGAGAAAGAAAGCATCGAGCATATTTTAGATCAATTTCATCTAAAAGATCCAAAGAAAGAACAGGCATTAACTATTCAAAAGAACGCGATTCTTGCTAGGTTTGGCTAATGAATCAATATAACCGCATAAAAGACAAATTCCTAGGTTCCATCCTAGGAAGCGTAATCGGCGATTCATGGGGAGCGAGATATGAAGGATGGCATCATGAATCCATCCGTGTTGAAGATTTTCTATCGAGTGGTGGAAGATACACGGATGATAGCGAAATGATGAAAGGGGTTCTAGAATCTTTAATAATTAATAAAGGGGAGTTTAATGGGCCAGATATGGCGGAGACATTTGTACGAAATTTTGATTACACCAGAGGGTATGGACCTGGTACCATCACAGTCTTAATGAAGATTAAAGAAGGACAATCATGGGATAAACCAGCGACAGAATCTTTCTACGGTGAAGGATCATTAGGGAATGGTGCCGCAATGAGAATTTGCCCTGTGGGCTTATTATATCATGATAACTTGGAGAAATTGATCCAAACCACCGATCAAGTTGCTATAATTACACACTCACACCCTCTTGGAAGACAGGGAGCAATTCTCCAAGCTTATGCGGTAGCATTGGCAGTCGATAGCAACCCGAGGAAATTTGAACCTCATGATTTTATTGAAAAATTAAGAACACTGCCTCAAAAATTATCTCCAGTTTATCAAAAGAGACTTGAGAAAGTTGAGACTTATGTGAATTCCCCTCCATCCACTGATATATTAGTTAACGAGCTTGGTGCGAACGTAACTGCCCCAGAGTCAGTGCCAATAGCAATATATAACTTCTTGATCAATCCAACAAATTTCTATGAGGTAGTTCATTCCTCAATAAGCTGTGGCGGGGATACTGATACTATAGCTTGTATGTCAGGAGCCATTGTCGGGGCATTTTTGGGAATAGGGGGGATTCCGAAGCAATGGCTAGACATTGTCGAAGAGGGAGACAGTTTCCGAAAGCTTGCTGAAGATCTATTTGAATTGTGGTTAGAAAAAGCGTCAAAATGAGCACTTTGAACCACTTTCATTGGATTCTCTAGCAAATATTTCATTTAGAGTGGTTCAAATCTTATTGAAAACCTTGGAGTAGAGTGATACAAAATGACTGAAGATCAAAATAATAGTGAAAAAGCAAAAAAAATCCAGGTTTCTGCTCAACAAGGGATTATGGCATTTCCTGGATTTCCAGTTGTCTTAGTTTGTGTTAAGAAGAACATTTTGACTGTTGCAGCAGTTTCATTTTTCTCTTTTAAACCACCTACAGTCATGGTTGGAATCGTACCTAAGCGATATTCTTTCAAGCTTATTGAAGAAACAGGAGACTATTCAATAAACATGCCAACATTAGAGCTTCTTGAAACAGTTAAGTTCTGCGGATCAAAATCAGGGAGGGACGTTGATAAATTCGAAGCTACAGGTTTAACACCAAAAAAGGGCCAGAAAATTTCTTCGTATCTCATTGACGAATGTCCAGTGAGTCTTGAGTGTAAAATTATCCATACCATCGATCTTAAGGGTACTCATGTCTGGTTTGTAGGGGAGGTAGTTGCAGCTCATCAGAGAGAAGATTATGACCGTTCTCAAGCTCTACTTTATTGGCCTAGAGAGTTTCGAAACGTAGGAGAAGTGATTGAAAAATGAATATCAGAAATGGGGAATTTCTTCTCTTATTTCCTTTTCATTAATTTCAAATACACAGAGAGAATTACTAATCCTGCAACTAAGAATATTAAGGCTTAGAAAGGTTTAAGATTTCGAAACCATAAAATAATTCTGAAATGAATGCCATATTATCATTAATGGGCATATCCACTTTATTCTAGAATTTCAGCAAAAGCTCGTACTGGAAAAGCTGCAACTTTCTTCCCTTTTAGCGGAACTGCAAAAAATCTAAACCTTTTCTGATAAAGAGTTTCTAGATTTGTCAAATTCTCTGCAATTAAAATATCGTTTCCTAAGAATTTTGTGTGCGCAGGTCTCGATAGGTTTCGAGAATCATCGATATTAATAGTATCCACTCCAACTAGCTTAATATTTTGCGCAACTAAGAAGTCTATTACCTCTTCAGCAATAAAGGGATAAGTTTGATATTGCTCTGTTCCCCAAAACTGACTCCACCCGAAATTAAAAAGAACAGCTTTTTGTACAACATCTATATTCTTAGGGAAATTATCTAGGTTAAACGAATGAAAGGGTTGTAAACCCCGAGCATCAATAACTATTCCAAGGAGAATTACATCTTTAAGCAAGATTTCACTCATATCGTGCTTATCAGGAAATCGATGATAGGGAGAGTCAAGATAAGTACCAATGGATGTTTGAAAAGAGACTTCAGTAATTTCAAATGATGCATGTCCTTCATAAAATTCTTTTGTTTGACTGTGTGTAAGAAAAGGATGAATTTTTGCTGTATATGTAATTAATTCCCCATCTGTATCCTTTATTCTAAACCCTGGCATTCCATCTTCGAAAATGTGGCTTAAATCTATGAATTTCTCTTCCATTTGATTTTCACCTAAAAATGAAGATATAGGGGGACTTAAAATTTTAAAAGACTTCTATTCAGTTTTATTAATCTATTTTATGTCACCAACTAGTAATCCAAACTGGGAAATCGCTATTGAATTGATGGTATTACATCCCCCAAACGTGAGGACAATATAAATAAAATGATACTATCAGAAGTAATGCTATTTAAATCAGCAGAGTCACTATCATATTCCTCAAAAAATTTTTCCTGCATTTCTCTTATTTTTTTCATAAACAAGTGGCCATGTTCCTCGTTAAATAGGAAGATTGTAAAAACATCTGAGTCATCTGATCGATCTGCATTTTGAAGCTTATTAATCAGATTAGACACTTGAGAATCGTATAATGCCTTCAATATTCCACGGAAGGTGATAAGAACATTTTGCATTCGATCGATGGCTTTTTGTTTCTCTTCGTCTGAAAGTTGCTGTATAGATTCATCAGTAATTACTGAGTCAATGTTAATAATTTCAGGATTTAATGCCCAAAATTTTACCTGCAGATTACCTTTTGCCTCGGTTTTGGAAACATAGATTAATTCTTCTCCAAGCATTCTTTCTAAGTTTCTAGTGATGGTAGAAATATTCTTATCAGCAAGTTTAGCCAATTGTCCTGCAGTTAACTCTTTATAGAAAATTAAGAACATTGAAATTTGTCCAATCGTGGGATTGTCGAATAATTCAAGTACTTTCGAGCCATTTGAACCAGACATCTAATCGCTCCTTGATTTTTTACTCCATTTTTTACTTCAAGTTACTGAAAGCAAAAGGTATATAAATAGCTACCGCTTGCCTTCACACAAATGCTTGCAAACAGACAAAAGGAGTAAAAATGAGATGTATCAAAAAAATCAAGATTTGACTGCATTAACTGATGAACATAAGTCCAAGTCAGTGATAATTATTGGTGTTGTCATTGGAATGTTCATGAATTGGTTGGCTCTATATCTGAATGTCATTTTAGGACTGTTATCAGTTGGAATATCTAGTTTTGTCGTACTTTTAATGGTTAGAGTCTTACTTAGACATAAAGCAACATCTGAAAATTTAGCATTAGTGTCTGTTGCTTATGGAGCGACATCCTCGGCAGAAGCAAGTATTAGTTTACTTTTTTTGATTTGGCTCTATCATAATGCTGGAGCATATGGACTCTCCTTTAATCCACCAAGCTGGCTCTTACCAAGCCAAAAAGTATTGACTGAACGTATCGTAGTAACTGTTGAATGGGTTATTCCTCTTTTAATTCACTATTTCTTGATGTTTATTCCAGGTATAACTGGATTAATTCTTGGTATCTATTTAGCTCCAAAATTTTTGAATAACGAAGAAGAATATCCATTTCCTGGTACAGTTCAGCGTGTAAAAACAGTGGAAGTTCTTGTTACTAATCAACGATCCAAAATTCGTTTATTCAAACGTTTTTTATTTATTGGCTTTATTGGCGCTTTTATTACTCTGTTTATACCAGTCATTGACTTTTCTAACCTTAATAATGGATTAATCTTTGGTATAATGCTTGGTACTATAGGTATTACGATGATAGCAATTGGTATTATTGTTAACAACCCTAAAATAACAATTCCTGCAGGTTTTGCCTCTATTCTCACTTACACCATAATAGGTCCAATATTGTTCGATCAAAGTGAATTCCAGAGCAAGGTTGCTCAAGGAATCTTCAGTAATGATTTTTTTGGACTGTATTCTTATTTCCTTCAAAGTAAATATTTATCTTTTATAATTGGTTTTATTCTGTCAGCTACCCTCGTGTCTCCCTTTGTCTTTTCAATGATAAAGAAAGGTTATAGACGTATTAAACATAAGGAAGATGAAATTCCAGGAAAAGATTCTAATACATCATCAAATCCTAGTAATAATCCTTCAATGCATTCTACAACAAGCAATGTTGCTAACACAAGTCAATATATAACTGAACCCAAGAACAGATTTGCATCTCTAATAGGAGTTTTTGGGAAAAAGGAATTATTCTTGTTCTTAGTTTATATTATGAGCCTAATAATAGCAACTCTTTTTGTTATCAATTTTAATATCCTCCCTAATACGAATTATATGATAATAATTCTATTATTAGTATGGATTTTATTTTTGGGTTCATTAATTCAAGGAATTATTACTGTAACGACTGTTGCAAAGACTTCAACAGCAGTTGTTCCTCCATTTATATTTGATAACTTACCATTATTTTTTGTTGGGGCCAGAGGAATAACACCATATGTTGCTACCCCAAAAAGCGAAATTGGAGAGACAATCAATATTGTCTCCACTTTGAAATTTGGACAACAGATGAAAATTAACCCACGACACGTCCTCAAAGCCTTTCTTGCAGGCTATATTACTGCTGCCTTAGTTACACCACTTTTCACCTTGCTTTTGTGGAAAGCACTTGGAATAGGAACAGTAAACTTCCCTGCGCCTGCATTCCCTATTCTTCTTGCTTTGATTGGTCCGTTTGCTGCTGGAGCGATTGATGTATTTCTAAACATAGGTGAATTAATAGTTGGTGGGACTACTGCCTTATTTTTCCCTACAATAGGAGTTAGTTTAGCTATCGGTATGTTCTTCCCTCCTCATATGGCAATTTGTTTAACACTTGGAGGATTAGTAGCATTATTACTTGAAAAAAAGAAAGGCAAAGAGTGGATGAACGATAAAGGTAAAATGGCGGCCACTGCAGCGGAAGTTGGAGCAACTCTAACTGTACCCATCTTAATTTTATTTAACTTAATCCTATAATTGGTTGATGGAACTAATAGAGGAGGGTTTTCTTCTCTTGTTTTTTTTCATTAATTTCGAATACACAGCGATAATCACTAAACCTGCAACTAAAAATATTGGCTCGAAAGATGAAGTTGATTGACCAAAACCCATTTGAAGTATCACTAGACCATTATAACCATCTGCAACGAAAATCAAGTTCTTCTCTCTTTCTACAAAAACCATCTTTGTATCCCTACACTCCTCATACTGTATTAATTCAATTGGATGACTAGGGTCAGAAATGTCTAAAATTTCAAGACCATTCCTCCATTCCGAAATAAATGCCATACTATCAACAATCTGCACATCCAAACAAGCTCTTGAATCACCAAGGTGAACTAATTGAATGGGGTTATCAGAATCGCTCACATCTACAATTTTAAATCCATCAGTCATATCTGCAATATAGCCTACATTATCCTCTACAAAGAGTCCCCAAGGGTTTGTTAAGTTACTAAAACTACTAATTAAAGTGCAATTTGTTGGATCGTTGACATCAATTGTCATCATACCATCTCTCCCAGCTGATACATAAGCAATTTTATCGTTAATTACATTAACGCTTTTGCAATTCAAAAAACTGAAATTCCCAATTATCGTTGGATCTAATGGATTACTAATATTAATGATTTTCAAACCTAGATTATTATCTGCTACATAAGCGAGATTCCCAGAGACTTGTAATCCCCAAGCAAATCCACCTGTATCAACTTGAGTGAGAAAAACTGGATTAGTAGGATCACTAATATTGAGAATCTCCAGTCCATCCCCACGATCTGCTAGGTAAACAAGATCTCCACGAATAACAGTGTCATGAGGGCTCCCGGCTCCATGAAAGTATGTTCCTATCTCTTCGATTTTTTTTGGATTCGAGACATTATAAAACTTCAAACCATTCAAATTAACATCTGATACAACTGCAAGGCTTTCATCAATTTGTATATAATATGTATTTCCACCCGTATCAATTTTTCCTATTTCTGTTAATCTAATATTTTGTTTTACCCCAAGTACTATCAAATTATTGCCCCCTGTATAGATAATAATAGAAATCAAAATCATAAAGAATATCTTCTTGTGATTCAAAATATTAACCTCGCGTTTGACAAGAAATAATGCGGGGAACTTTTTACTAGGTTTCGATGAATTTTTAATAAATAATTATACATTGATGCACTAGTTTATGTATGAGCTGAACAGAACACACTCAAAAAAAGAGAAGGAAAAAGAATGAGGGGATGGAGATTAGGATTATACAGTTTTTCATATATACAATAAGTAAAACAAAAATTCAGTCATTATTTCGTAATTCTAAAGCCCAAAGCGTACGTGTTGAATATCGCTGCTCTGATTCTGTTAAATCTATCCAACGTGTGGTTAGTCTATTCACACCACCCGTGTCGTATCTCGATCGCCAATAAATTGCAATATTATATGTTCCTGCACTAAGGGGTGAAGTAATTACATTAATCGAAGCACAATCGGTTTGATAATCCCATCCTCCTGTTGATTCACTGTAATATTGAAGCCACACAGATTCACTGGCAATTGGTATCTTGATATATCCTTGGTGACTAATTTGAACCTTAATTTCAAACTGAAGAAATTCAGTATAACTTGATGAAGCACTTAACATGAATTCTGAGGTGAAAAAAACTCCGATTATTGATTGATTTTGGATGGTGATGTCTAATTCTGTATCATTTAGTTTACGGTAAACTGTTTCATCGTCGTAAATCAGATCTCTCGATGCGACAGTTAGATGTTTTGACTGAATTACTAAGCCTTCATCAATATCACTATCCTCATCACTAAGAATAGGTGAATCTAGATTCGGGTAGATAGCTGGTAATACTAAAATAATAGCACTAGTAGTAACAATACTCGATACTATTAAACTACTTATTATGATGATTAGAATATTTCCTTTACTCATCTCAATACACCTTGACAAAACCTGAAGTACTATAGTCTTTTAGATGGATCATCTAAAGCCTCTTTAAAGATATCATCTTTCAATTATACACATCATTATAAATGATTGGAAAGAAGGAGACCTTTCTAAACAAGAATTAGCTGATCTTTTACAAATTAGTGGAAAACAATTAAACGAATCCTTGGCGACTTTAGAAGGAAAAACAGTGCAAATTGAGAAGATTTCGAAAGGAAAAGGGCGGCCCCAAGAAAGGATTTATCTCATGGAATGAAAGAGAATGATTATCGAAGATCAAAGTTTGCATAATAAATATTACATTTTTGACTCTAGAAGACGTGCTGGATTCTTACTTGGACGATTTGTTGCTTTAGAAGACTTTGATCTCTTATATATTATTCCGAATGGAGGGGTTCCTGTCGGATTGGGTTTACTTGAATTTCCACTGATCTCTCCCCAAAAAATATTTGATCTGTTAATTGTACGTAAAATCCAGATTCCAGGAAGTACTGAGGCTGGCATGGGAGCCATTACTCCTGATGGACAAATCTTTCTGAATGAACAACTTGTTTCACGATTATCTGTGACAAATTATCAGTTAGATCAACAGATAGAAAGAACAAAACAACAGATTGAAAAACGAAGACGGGAATTCCAACTTCCCCCTTCTCCTCAAGTTTATGGCAAGAAGATCTTGATAACTGATGATGGTATTGCTTCAGGATTTTCAATGCTCGCTGGTGCAAAATGGTTGAAGAAATTAGGAGCAGAGGAAGTGACAATTGCTGTGCCCACGGCACCCATTAGCTCTGTAAACCATTTAGAGCCTCATGTTGACAAAATTATTTGTTTAAATATTCGAGATCGTTATCCATTTGCAGTCGCAGATGCATATACTGATTGGTACGATTTGACTATCACAGAAACTAAAAGATACCTAAATGAAATAGAGATGCTTAGAAAAAGAAGTTAATTTGAAGTATCCTGCAAATGAATCTTTTAATTCACACTATTTGATTAAGGGTTAATATCGTTGGTTAGTACCTTTTTTTAAGATATTATTTGGCGTAAGACGTTTAATTTTGGGTGAGATTACGTTCACA
>CAZALJ010000047.1:0-10190 GCA_964485715.1 uncultured archaeon | reverse complement strand
GGGATAAAAGGACTTGATAAACTTCTAGGTGGCGGAATTCCAGTAGGTTGGAGCACTATCTTATCAGGTGAACCTGGCGCAGGTAAAACTTGCCTATCTGTAGGATTTCTTGTTAGTGGGATAGAGGAATATGACGAACCAGGAATATTTTGTTCATTCAATGAGTCTAAGAAGGAACTCTATCTAACCCAACTAGCATTTGGATATGATCTGCAAAGATTAGAGTCGGAGAAGAAATTTATCTTGTTAGACTTTTCATACGGTCGGGCACTAGGTGATGGCCAGTTAGCTTTGCAACAATATAGGTTAGATCTACCAGCATTAACAAAGCAATTAAAAGAAGCGATTAATTCCATTGGAGCGAAAAGAATAGTTATTGATCCATTAACGATCATAACCCTCCTCTTTGACGACATTCGTGAAACTAGATATAACATATTTCGCTTCTTCGATGTTATACGCCGTTTCGGAGTAACTTCTATTGCAGTTGTTGAAAGCAAAGCGAAAAATGATTTCAGTGTTGAGGAATTTCTAGCTGCTGGGGTCATTAAACTTTATAACGAACGATCGGGAGCAAAACGTCAGAGGGGAATTGAAATTATTAAGATGAGAGGAATCAACCACAAGCGGGGAATTTTTCCCTTCTCAATAACAGATCAAGGAATTCTTATTTCACCTGATGTAGAAATGCCTTCGTAATGTCATCATTTAATTCTCATTGAGAAGAGGGAGTTCTTATCTTTTATAAATGACTGAAGGTTCCTAAAAAAAATACTGTTTCCCATCCTGGGAACTTGTGTGTGATGGGGCATTAAAGGAGACCAAACATATCAATAAATCTTCTTATTCCTCTTTTGGTTTGGTCGGTATCTTTCCTTCTAGTTTTGCTTTAGCGTCTTCGAGGCTGTGGAATCCATCATCACTCGTCTTCTTGAGTAACTCTTTCTTTAGATCTTCAGGTATTTTTTTCTCTTCATCAGACATATCTAAATCCTCTATAGATTTTTTGTGTAAGTTGTTAATACTCAGTTCTTCCAATGTGATAAATTGTATATACATAAAAATATTTGCTAACAAAACAACTTTTCTGATTTTTTTTTAAGGAAAAAACATTTTTGTCGGACTGAATTAATCTTTTGCTAATTCATTTGGCGAGTTGTCATTGTGCTTTATACAAGAATTAAGAAAAAACAGCAGTATCTGAATAATCTCCCATCGAAACCAGGTATTTATCGCTTTTATGACAGTAATAATGAAATAATATATGTTGGGGCTTCATCAAACCTACGTAAACGAGTTAAGCAGCATTTTGTGAATCTTACCAATGGAAATCGTATTTTTCATTCTATTCGCCGTTCTACTAAGTTTATTGAATATATTTGTTATAATACAGTAGCTTCAGCTTTTGAAGCTGAGAAAGTAGAAATCTGGACACATAAACCAAAGTATAATAGAAGAGGAGTTATTATTAAGGCATTTTCATATCTTATTATCCGAAAATCGCCTTTTCTACAATTCATTTGTTTGTCATCCTCAGATTATGAAAAAATTGATGAAGAAGATGAATTTTATCGTTTTAATCTGCATTACTTACAGCTACAGCGTAATCTGGGAGCTATACGAAAACAAATACCTTTGTGTTTACCCTCCTCTGTATGTTGGGATCACTTTCTGGGGTTGTGTTTTAATTCCTGTCGGATTGATAATTCTGAAGTTAATGAACAATGCCTTGCTCAAATTGAACTTTTTATTCAAGCCATTTCTGGATCTAGAGAGACTCTGACTGCTGAATGGGAAATGAATCGAAAAAAATATGTAGAAATACTCGATTTTGAGGCTGCTAAAAGGTTGAATGATGCGTTAAAGTCACTTATGGAGTTAAAATTGAAATTCTGTGTAAAAGGCTTTACTCGTGACACAGATCAATTTGTTTTCGAAAAAATCGATAGTACCAGAAATTTTGTGAGGTTGTCCTGCTATAGAAGAGGTGAAGTTATTTCAGAGGTTTTTGATGAAATAGAAATCAATCGTTGCATGGATCAAGAACATAACATTCTCAACTACCTTCTTGATTTTTACAAAAACTCTTGTTTTATTCCTCAAAATATCCAAATAAACGTTCGTCTATCGTCTAGTTTGAAGATATCGTTTCAGCAATGGCTAAAACGCTATTATGGAAAATTAGTTTCCATTAATAAACATAATTAGATGCTTTTCCGATTGTAATGCTTTCTTATGGAATAATTTATGTTTCAAGAAGAAAAAGAGATGCAGAGAAAAATATATCAGAAATCGGAATAGTATTTTCGATAGAAATCTTCGATAGTTTTAGGATCAGGAATTCTATAATTCTGCCAGATGTGAATAACTTCATCCAATTCAGCCTCACAAGCTTGTCCTTTGAATAAACTCTTGAGAAATTGTGTGCGTTCTTTGATATCTCGCAACGTGAAATCAATAAATTGGCCTACGGTGTAATATCGCAGACGATTAAATCGTTGGCTAAAAACTTCCATTCCCCATTTAGTTCCCAGTTCTTTAGGATTAGGTAATAGAATACTGTCACCATATACTGGATGTGGAATCCAACTTGAGATCTTTCGATGTTCCCCTAATTCCAACAGCTTCTTAGTATCTTGAACTGTGATTTTCTCTCCTTGACCTTGATAAACGATTTCACCTAATTCGTTCCTCAGGATTTTTCCAGTATGACGGTCAATCTTAGGAATGAATTCTCCTTTTTTATCCCTGATGCGTATTTGGTTCCCATTAATGTCGTGTTCACCAATAGTACCTGCATTGATTACTAAAAAGACTAACTTTCCGTCAAGACCTAGCCCAAGGTCTCTATACATCTCCATTTTCAACAGTGCTTGGTGACAATGTTCTCGTGCCATGAAATCTGTTGCTGAGTAGGAGCGAACACGAGTCCCAGGTTTTTTTTCAGCCACAGCAGAGGTAATAATTGACTCTACTGCTGAATCTAATGCTGTTGCAAGCACAGGATCCGTGATACGAAACATGGGGTCAAGAAGATCAAAACGTTTCATAGAAAGAACTACGGTCTTGAGGTATCGAGGATCAATATCATTTCCCCAATCTTTGTTTAATTCAGAAAAAAGGAAGATGAAACGTCCATTAGTAGTTCCAGAACTATGGTATTGAGTACACAATAATGAACCAGCTTTTTTTCCCTCATTGAGTATAGGTACTTTCACAGTATAGCCATTTATTTTCTTGAATTTATATTCAACATTTTCACAGTCTATATTATGAGCAAGTACTACTGGTCTGTCGCCATTCTTATCACCTTCACGAGATTTCATTAAACCTGGCCATTCAGGACTTTTAGGACCGAGATCTTGAGATTTAGCGTACGATGCTGCCTCTAAACCAATTAACTGAATTTTCTCTATTTTATTGGTAACAGGGTTTCGGATTAATTTGCCTACGCAGGCATCATCTTGTTCTAATTCAGGACCAACAGTTAATGTTGTTTTCCCTGTTCCTGAAAGCCCTTTGATAACTCTATCAGAAGTCATCCCAGCATGATAGGAGATATAACCATCTGATTCGGCTTTATTCCAAACTAAGGTTAAATTTGGTTTTTTATAAGCACCACCAAAATAATCTACTTTCAAACTCATGACACGCCGCCGATTTTGATCCATTTCAGTGAAATCATAAAGTGTCATAGGTTCATTTGGGTCAAATGTTGGCCAGAATTTTCTGATCTCATTTACATATTTTAACGGCAAATTTTCTTGAATAACGAAATTCCAGCAATCTATGTTTTGGTTCTCTTTTGGGGGGAATACCATAAGTTTACCAAACCATCCAATATAACCAGAATGTAAATTTTTAATGCTAATTATTACTCGAAGCCCAACTTCATAACCATGTTCCCCTTGAATACCGTCTTGAACGATAACTGGTACTTTTTCCTCTCGTAAATAACGAAGCACAATATCGTACAGTTTTCTTCCTCTTTCCCGATTAAAAGGCTTTTGTCCTTTACCAAGTCGGTAGCTTTCTGGAACCATATAGTAGGCCCTATCAGGACGTCTTCCAAGTTGAGTTGAGCCGAAAAGATATTGGTAATCCCTTGTGACAACATAATAAGGTTTGAGGTTCTCACGGAACCAGTCATGAATTGGGTTTAGGATAACTTGTTCCTGTGAAAGCTGGCAATTAAAACCAACATTATAGATGCCATTTGATTCAGTGTACACTTTAATCAAACTCTTTCATCGATCGAAACAGCGTTATTCTTCCTGAATTTTAAGTTTGGAGCGATTTCGGTTCAATATATTTTGCTTTATAACAATTAGTGTAATTATTTACGCTTCAGTTAATTGTATAATATATTCTTTCTCTTTGTTTCCCTTTATTTTCAGTCTTGTTTAGAGTAATCTCACCAATTTCTGTTGTGTTTCGGATGTGGGTACCAGCACAAGCTGCCCAATCATATTCGTCGATAGAAATGATCCGAAAATCTTGAACAGATTTCGGTACCATGTCCAGATATTGTGTTTGATACTCTTTTTCTTTGAGAAAGCTGATTGCTTCCTTTCGGGGGAGGAAAGAAATCGAGACTGGCATATTACTTGATAATAACTTATTAATTTGAGCTGAGATTTCATTTAATTTTTCAGAGGGAAGTTTTGATAAAGGAGAGAGATCTAATCTGTTGATTGTAGTTTTCAGCTGGTTACTGACTGTTTCAGCATAATAATTAATCTGGAAAAATCGGCTAATGCAATGTTGCGCTGTATGGGCTCGCATCATTTGATACCTACGAATCCAATCTAGTTCACCCTGGATTTGCATTTCTACTTCCAATCCTTCGACGGATTCTACCTCGTGAACAACTTTTCCTTGTAGGTGACAAGTATTTATGACAGTAGTTTCCCCGTTTTCCCATTTCAATGTTCCTCGGTCTCCTAACTGCCCTCCACCCTCTGGATAGAAGGCTGACCGATCTAGAATGACTCCTTTTGGAGTTATTTCAACTGTCTTTGCGTTAAAATTGCGAATATAACAGTCATTCAAATAAAGACGTTCTGTCATGATTGTTTCCTTTACCATGTTATTACATGTCTTTTAACACAGAGATCAATTCGTTTTCAAACGAATCAGTCATTATAGGATCCATCTCCACTCCAATAAGTCGCCCCATTTCCTTCAAAATTTCAATATTCACTAATAGGCTAAACGTCGAATTCTGGAATAACGCTTCCAGTTTGTTAGTGACCTTTTTATCACTCTTTTGGGCGATTTTTCTCTTCAGACGCAATGAAAGCCTATTTACAACTTTTTTTTGAAAAGATTCAATAATACTGCTAAGAACAGTCATAAAATAAATTGATTGATCAAAAACTCTCCCCTTCTGCATATCTCGGTAGCGTTTGATAAAATGGTTAGTAGCATCCTGACTCTCAAACCCTAATTCTTCAGCCAAATCATCAATAAATCGTAGATATGGAGATTTTTCAGCTGCAAACTGATATTTCTCAGCATAGGAACAAAAAATCCTAAGCATTTCATTGATGACTTTTCCAGAACCGGGGGCGTGAAATTTCACTGTGTTCATGCGGTCAATGATGGTATCTGGTTCAATATAGACCTGTTGTGACAAATATTCCCTACATACTAGCTCTTTGGGTAATTCAGGGGGAGTGGCCATTTTTTTCACTGGATTCCTAATTATCGAATGCAATATCTTTTAATTTGTATATTTTATGGAGGATATAAAATTATTTGAGAACTTACTCAATCGGATGGGCCTCTCTACAACTTCTTATGACTATATTCGACTTAGTTAAAAATTTAGAAATAAATTCGAGAGAAATAGTTTATAAAAATTCATCTAAAGGAAGGATTTTTTGATATAATTTAATCTTCTCTTCTAATCTTAATCTTGCTATTTGTTCTCGTTCTCCAAGGGGTTTATGAGGGAAATTTTCACGCAGCTCAAGCAATATTTCTTGGAGCCATTCAGCAATCTGTTTACTACTCGGTCTTTTAGGCACTTCTTGAAGTTTTTCAATCCTCCTTTTTATTCTCACTGTAGCTAAATTTTTCTGTTCTTTTAGGATTCTATCTGGGTATTCTTTACGAACTTGTAATAATTCTTTGCGATACCATTCTGCGATCTGTGAGTCGGTTATTTTAGGTCGTTTTTCTTGATACTTCCTGATTTGTTGTTGTAAGATTTTATCCGCTAATTCCTCCCGATTCTTTAAAGATACATGTGGATGTGCTTCTCTAATCTGTTCTTCCGCTTTAATCCACCATTGAGCTAGCATGCTAGGATCCAGTTTAATACGATTTTTCTTGCGGTCAGTTGGCTTAGCAGGATCCAGTTCTGGCTTTTTTATATTTTTTTGCGCCATGATTATCTCATCAGAAGCAAGAAGTCGTCAAATCAATCTACAATCTAGTCATTCCTAAAAATCTTCCCCTTTCTCAAGTTTTGAAGTAATTTAGAGGATAGCTTAAGATTCGATTTTATTACGCTTAGACCATTTACTCTCTACCGTAAGGGAAAGGTTTAAACACTATTTGTAAATCTAATCAGTTGGAGTGAAATTCCATGTGGGATCACGAAATTCTTTCCGCAACTATTTCTTCTTAACCACTGGATAAAAGACTCCGTTCTCCACAATTCTTCCAGCGATTTTCTTTTCAAGAAGAATTTTTCCAATTTTTTGATAATAAACTACCAAATTTTCTTGGCAGGTGATACTAGGATGGATCACGAAATTCCTTAAGAAGTCCAAAAGAGTTAATGACAAAACAAAAGAAAAAAAATGGACTCAACATACACTTTTTGAGTTAGTGAAAGTACTCCCCAATGTTGAGCTAAAAGTCCGACGACGGAGGAAGAGTCCAGATGAGTGATTCTGAACCTTTTTTTCCTCCTGTGACTGCTGTGAAACTAGACTGGTCAGTAGTCGAAACCACAATGCTTCAGTTCTGGGAGGATATGCATATCTTCCAGAAATTGAAAAAAAAACTCCAGAGTTCCAAGAAAAAATTTTCCTTTATTGATGGACCTATAACAGCTAATAACCCTATGGGTGTTCATACAGCTCGTGGTCGTACTTTAAAAGATATCTATCAGAGATACTGGGCTATGCGTGGTTACAATCAGCGTTTTCAAAATGGTTTTGATACACAAGGTCTCTGGGTTGAAGTGGAAGTCGAAAAGGTGCTTGGACTAGATTCTAAAAAAGATATCATGGAAATGGGCTTAGAGACTTTTGTCAACCACTGTAAATCTCGTGTAGACGAGTATTCTAAGGTAATAACTCGTCAATCGCAAAAGCTTGGACAACAAATGGACTGGGAAAATAGCTATTTCACTCATACTGATCAGAACATAGAACATATCTGGCATTTTCTCAAATCTTGTCAGGATAATGGTTGGATTTATCGCTCACGTCTTGTTATGCCATGGTGCCCCCGATGTGGTACTAGTCTATCTGCTCATGAAATGGCTGATTCCTATGAAATAGTCAGTCATCCATCAGTTTTTCTACAGCTTCCAGTCATAGGAACAGCAAATCGGTTTTTCCTAGTCTGGACAACAACACCTTGGACGTTGACGGCAAACACTGCTTTAGCGATACACCCTGAATTCACCTATTTACTTGTTGAAAAGAATGGGAAAGAATTTTTCCTTGCAGAAGATTCTATTGAGGTCATTGGTTCCGATTATACAATTTTAGCCTTCGTTAAGGGAACAGAGTTGTTGGCATTTAAATATAAAGCTCCTTTTGCTGAACTTTCTTTGCAAAAAGGAATCCAACATGGACTAGTACCTTGGAAAGAAGTATCCTCTGATGAAGGGACAGGAATCGTACATATAGCACCTGGATGTGGTGCAGAAGACTTTGAGTTAGGAAAGCAGCTTGGATTAGGTGTTATTGCACCCATCAACGAGAGAGGTGAGCTTGTTGAAGGTCTAGAACCTTTTAGCGGTTTCACAACCCATGAGGTAGCTACACCTGTTGCTGAGAGTCTTTCCGAGAAGGAATTCCTATTTAAGTGGGAAACAATTGAACACCGATATCCCGTCTGTTGGCGCTGTAAAACTGAGCTTGTGTTTAAACTAGAGACTGAATGGTTCATATCATGCGATGAAATTCGACCCCTACTTCAACAAGCTAATAAAACCGTTGAATGGATACCAGTGCATGCAGGAAAACGTATGCATAATTGGTTGGAAAATATGAGTGATTGGTGTATTTCTAGAAAACGCTATTGGGGTTTACCACTACCTTTCTATCCTTGTGATTGTGGACAGTTAACAGTAGTTGGCAGTCTCCAGGAACTCAAAAATTTAGCAGAAGACCCTCGTAAAGTGGATGAATTACGTGAACTACATCGCCCTTGGATTGATATGGTTAAAATCAAATGCTCTAGCTGCGGGAACCTTGTGGAGCGTGTTCCTGAAGTAGGTGATTGTTGGTTAGATGCGGGTATTGTCCCT
The DNA here is from genome assembly GCA_964485715.1 of uncultured archaeon. Lineage (GTDB taxonomy): Archaea > Asgardarchaeota > Heimdallarchaeia > Hodarchaeales > Hodarchaeaceae > Hodarchaeum. Next base: position 1,693 of record CAZALJ010000047.1, on the reverse strand, counting down.
TTCTCCACTCTTAATTATCGTACAAACCGTGAATATTGGCAAAAATGGTTTCCTGCCGATATGGTTTGTGAAATGATCGAGCAGGTTAGACTTTGGTTTTATTCACAACTCTTTATGTCTGTTACATTAGAAGGATGTACACCTTTCAAAACCGTTGTTGTGTATGAAGAAGTGAGAAATGAAGATGGGTCATCCATGCATAAGTCTTCTGGTAACGTAATTGATTTCAATTTCGCTCTTCAAGAAATGGGTGCTGATGTTATGAGGTGGAATTATGCTTCTCAAAAATTAGACCTATTTCTACGTTTTGGGTTCACAGTAACAGATAATATTCGGCGTAGATTTATTCCTTTTTGGAATGCGATCCGATTCTTTACGAATTTCGCTGCTTTAGACGTTAAAGACGCATCTCAACTCTCTCAACCTTCTAATAATGTTCTCGATCTATGGATTCTAGCTAGACTGAATAATCTAATTGACAATTACCATACAAGTATAACAAATTGGGATTGTAAAAAAATTACCCTTCTTCTTGAGGATTTCTTCAATGACCTTACAAATTGGTATATTCGGAGTTCACGAAGAAGATTCTGGAAAGAAAAAGATCTATCAAATGACAAAAATTCAGCTTATTCCACTCTTTATCAAGTATTACTCAAAGTAAGCTATCTCTTGGCACCTTTCATGCCTTTTTTATCAGAACACATCTTTCAGCTTCTTCGACAACCATTAGATAAGCAGTTGCCAGAAAGCGTTCATCTTTGTACGCTTCCAATGAAAGAAGATCTGTCCTCATCTGAGGAGGTTTTAAAGTCTTTTAGGAAATATCAAAATATAGTCGAACTTGGCCGAACACTAAGGAACAAAGCTCAGATCAAACTTCGTCAGCCATTATCATTAGCTGTCATCGTAGGAGATCCTCCCTTTACCACTAGTAAGTTTGAAACCCATTTTTTCGATTTTCTAAAGCAGGAGTTGAATGTTAAGGAGATTAAGTATATCAATGAGTTTACTGAGGATGTAGCGGCAAATCAAGAATATTTATCTCAAGTTTCTATAGAGCACAATTTTACTCTGTACCTTGTAACCAAATTGACCTCACCGCTAAGACAAGAAGGTATGGCACGTGAAATAGTTAGAGCAATACAACGTCTAAGAAAAGAGGCTGATCTTGATTTAAACACAGTTATCAATGTAAAATATGAAACTAATTCACCAGAGCTTTGTGAAAGTTTAGAATTGTTTAAAGAGTATGTAAAAAAGGAAACTTTGGCTCTTGAAATATTTTCTGAATCTCTGGAAGGTAAAAAAACTTTCTCAATCAATGAAGTCAATATTAATCTAGCACTTGATGTAGTTTCCAATTAGAATTCATTATAGGTTGCTGGTGCCAATAATGAGTTCAATTTTTTCTCCTCCTATCTGATCATCTCTCCCTTTATTTTTAGATCCATTATTTTTAGGTGCAAGGAAAATTATACTTGTAGTACGGTATTCTTGAATAAAAGTATTAGTCTTGAAGTAAAAAAAATTCAAAATATATAAAAACGAAGATAAATGAAAAACCGTATCTATTAATCCTTCTTTCAAAGATTATTTTCTCCTCGTACGGCCGTTACAATATTAATAGTTGAGTAGTATGCCATCAGAGATTGAAAATCTATCTCGCAAACACGGGTCTATGCTCGTCACT
>CAZALJ010000046.1:0-10313 GCA_964485715.1 uncultured archaeon | reverse complement strand
GGGCATATTAGTAAGATGGTAGATAGCATCATTGTATTATTCCTCCCTTTAATTCTATTCAACGAAAATTATGGTTATAACCTTTCAATTGAAGCCACAGGATTAATTACAGCAATCTTTACATTATCTTGGGCTGTAACAATGCCCCTAGCAGGAAATATAAGTGATAGGATTGGTAGAAAAACTCCAACTTTCATTGGTTTAGTTGTTGAAGCATTAGCACTTTTTGGTTTACAAGCTGGAGCTTCTCCGTTCCCCATTTTGTTCATTCTCTCTGCGTTTGGAGGGGTTGGTGTAGGGCTTTATTATCCTGTACTACCTTCAATAGCAGTTGACATTTCTCCTGAAACTGAAAAATCAAGAATCATTGGTTTTTATCGTGCTGTCAAAGATTCTGGTTACTTCACAGGCCCATTGGTTGCAGGATTTGTTATGCAGCTTTGGTATGATGCATATCCGAACTTAGAGCAAACAGAGCGGTTGAAACTTGTTTTATCTGTTCCTTTAGCGTTTGCAGGTTTAATACTGTTGATTGGAGCACTCAGTTTAGTTATAGTGCGCGAAACTCGACCAGGTTGGGCTCAATTCCAGACAACTTTGGAACATGCTCAACTTGTAGAAGAATGTGTGATTCAGGCAACTAAGGGTTTGTTAGTATATCTAGAGCAAGAAGCCATGGAACCTTCATTATTCCAACCCAGATTAACAAGATATACTTCTCGATCGAAAGAATTAGAACTTCAAGCTGATCGTCAGCTGGAAGAAATCGCTGTGCAGACCTACCAAAGTCTGCATCGCGCTCCTGATGCTGGAAATTTTCTACGAATTGCCCGACGATTGGATCGTGTTGCAGGATTAACATTAGGGGCATTATACAAAATTCAAGCAATTCCAATTGACGACATTCCAGTCTTAATTCAAGAAAAACTACATGATGCATCTATAGCACTTCGTTCGTTAGTTCGTACAACAGTTGATATATTACAAGTACTTGAAATCAAATTGGACGCTGTAACAGTGGTTTATCAAACAGTTCGTGAACGTGAAACCGATCTTGATTTGTTATATCAAATTATGAATCAGCATCTATTTCTCTCTTCTCAGGAAATGCATTATGGAACATGGTACGCTATTAAAGATGTGGTAAACAGTATCGAACAAGCTGCTGACTCTGCTGAAGACGCTGCAGAAGTTATCAACATCCTTGCCATTAAGTATAGAACTTAAAGGATTTAAAACGGAAGTTTATGACAATTAGAACCTATTGGTGTAAACTGCAGTGATGACATCGATTGACTTCGTACTTCTAGATGCTGATTACGAGATTCAGATACAGGATGGACTTAAAAGACCACTTCTTCGTCTTTGGGGCCGATCTAATGGCAAGCGAGTCGAAGTTCGTGTCAGTGGTTTTCTTCCGTACTTCTATGTGGAGGCCTCTGAAGAACAGATAAAAAAGATTCTGGCGAAAGGGAGTGAGCAGACGAGAAACTGGTTAATTAAAACTTCTATTTGTGAAAAACGTAATTTTTTTGGGGGATCTTCACGAAGAGTAACAAAACTAATTGGAAATATCCCTTATCGTGTTCCAGAGATCAGAAAACTCTTTCAACAGGCTGGAATCGAAGTTCATGAAGCAGATATTCCATTTACTCGACGATTCTTGATTGATAGGGATTTACGGGCCTTGCATCCTATCACGGTAACAGGGACAATAATCAAGCAAGATAATGATGTTCTTGTCGTAAAAGCTTCTTATAAAAATATTTCACAAAAAACAGAGATTTCCAGTGATTATCAACCATTTCTTCTCGCATTTGATATTGAAGTTGATTATAAACAGAGTGAAACCATCCACGAATTATTACTTGAAAAGAAAAGAAGAATCACAGCCATATCAATGGCCTGGGGTACGGTGGAAACTGAAAATCCAAACTCAAAGGTAATAATTCTTGACAATGATACTGACAATGCAGAAATAGCATTGTTGAATGATTTTATGGAGACAGTTAAGCAAATAAAGCCTGATATTTTGCTCTCATTCAATGGCACATTTTTTGACATCCCTTATTTGAACGCACGTTTATCAAGATATGGAAAGTCATTAGGTGAATTAGCACTTTTCTTTGGACTTCAAAAAGATATTATCAAGTCGAAAATTCCTGTGGAAAGTTACCGTTTGAAAGGACGTGCTGTTGTAGACCTAATGCCGAAAACATGGGGGATCCATCCCATCAGTGGGAAGAAAAGTTTAGATTCCGTCTCAGAGGAAGTATTGGGCGAATCAAAAGTAAAACTGCCAAAAAGTCTTGGAGAGTTATGGAGAGATGGTGTTAATGGTTCTGAAGAAGATGCCCAATTATTTCGAGATTATTCATTGAAGGATGCTATTCTTACATTTCGTCTAGCTGCTGAGTTGGGAGTATCAAATTCAATCGAATTATGTCGATTGACTGGTTACCTGTTACCAGAAGGAATACTCTCGACGAGTCGGAATATTGGTGAGCTTGAATTAATGAGAATCCTTTATTCGAAGAATATGTTTATTCCTTCGAAACCAAGTCAAGCAGAATTAAAAACTAGGAAAGAATTTAGTCGAAAATACCCCCATTTAGGTGGATGGGTAATAGATCCTTCTGTTGATGAAGCCACATTTGTAGGAATTTTTGATTTCAGATCTTTATACCCCAATATTGTGAGAACACATAATATCTCTGGAGAAACTCTAATCCCAGATTCAGAAGCAAAACCTCCAGACCAGAGATTTAGAAAAGAACCTCGTGGTGCCCTCGCACTATTAATGAATCGAATTTTGGTGCAACGTTATCAGACGCTAGAAGAAGTTAAAGAGATAAAAGCCTCAAAAATACCGAGAAATGTTCAAAAACGTATCGATATTCTCGAAAAGAGACAGCAATCATTAAAGTTAATGGCAAACTCCCTGCTAGGGGCATCAAATTATCCTCGGGGAAGATTCTACCATCACGTAATAGCCAACAGTATTACAGCTTTTGCCCGTGAATTATTACGTGATAAACTAGAAAAATGGACAAGTGAGTTCTCAACAAAACACCTATGTGAAGTATTTCTCCGATATGGTGATACTGATTCAATTTTCATCGAATTTGTATTACCAGATCTGAATTTAACAGATTTTCAGCAAGATGTCTCATCTACAATAAGAACCCAAAAAAAGAAGCAACTTTTAACTGCAATTCGTGATTATCGGTCATTTCTATCTCAAAAATTACCAGAATTTCTGGAACTACAGCTTGAGGATATAGCATCAAGGATTATTTTGAAGAAAGGGCGGAAAAAAGCTTATGCTTATGTAAGCTTATTGACCAATAATATTGTTATTAGAGGTTTTGAGGCGGTCAGGTCTGATTGGTCCCCCTTAGCAAGAAAAGCTCAAAGAGAGCTTCTTAAGACACTTTTAACCGATTTATCAGTTAAACGGAGAGAGAATGCCCGTAGAGTGATTTTTAATATCTGTCGAGGTATTTTACGGAATCCAATTTCTCAATTAATCCAAGATCTAACGATTCGGGGTCCATTACGTCGTTCTCCTACTAAATATAGATCAAAAACTCCAGCCGTTGGTGCTTTTGTACACTATTGTGATCAGATGAGTTTAGATCCTGAATTAGAATGGAAAAAGTGGGACGGTTTCCCTTATATTATTGCAAGGGGTCCTTCCAATGAACCTCAATATCTTAGGGCTTATCACCCTGATGTCTTTCGCGATGGGAAGAGAATAGATCGAATGCATTATGTCAGGGAAATTCTCGGAGCAAGTAACCGTTTTGGAATCCAGATAAGGGAGAGTGAGGCGCAACAAGGAGCGTTTATTATTCCATTAACATTTTTCCTAAATAAGAAGCCAGTGAACCGAGAATCCCCGTCTTAATATATTTTGGGAACGTTAGAACGTAAAATAGCAGAGTTTCCCTAGAATTATTGTGAATTCTAAAATTTAGAACACCTTATAGTTCTCTGTTCTAATGTATGGGATCTTATCATTCAAATTTATTAATTTGAAACATAATAGATTTTGTCTTATGAGTTTAAAACATGTGGGATAGATATGAAAAAGCAGATTCTAAGCGTTTCATTGTTAGTACTCCTAAATTTTAGTATATTTTATGCTAGTTTTTTTACTCAATCTATTGGCCTGACAACACAGGACATAGATGGAGATACACGACAAGATAACCCTCTCTTCGATGTTGAACGTGAAATTCAAGCCATAGAAGATGAGTTTTATACACCCTCTTACTCGAATTTTCGTCCAGGACCATTAAATGCTAATAATATTTCCACTGATCTTTCCACTTCTCAAAAAGATCTAGAAGCCCCAATTATCATAAACATTGATCTAGAGAAACAGGTGATTTCTCCTGGAAGTACCCTGAACTACGTTATTCAAGTAACTCGGGGACTCGAACCTGTTGCTGGTGAGACATTCACTTTAGAAATCATTGAAGGGGAGTATTGGGGTTGGTATTTTTATTGGTTAGAAGATTATACCTCATATGAAGATAGAATTAATGAGACGAAACCAATAACAACAGGATCGGACGGTGAGTACAAGGGTCAATTTAATCCTCCATCTAGTGGGCGCTATTCTATTGTTATTCGTTCATCAACAGATCATATCCAAGAAGTAAGACCATTTACGGTTGCTAATATTGGATTATTTTGGCGGGTTTCATCTGAATGTGTTAGTGGTGAAACCATTTCTTCAGTCGCATACGTCCTAAATATAGCTGATTTTTCCCCAGTTCCAAATGCTGAAATTGAATTATCAGGAGTTAATTATGATTATAATCCTCAAACTCAAGATTACGAGATTCAAACTGAACAATTATTTTCTGGAAACTCGAATGACCAAGGAATAGTTGAAATTAATTTTGAGCCACCTAGTAGCATTGATGCGAGCTATCACTTCCTGGCTAATCTCAGTGCTAGTTATAATGGTGAAACGGTTTATGTATCTCGTGATATTTATCGTGGAGGGTATTATTGGGGATGGGATGGATATGCTGAATATCAAAAATATGAATTCATTGTAACTACTGATAAACCTATTTATTCCCCTGGAGAAACAATCCAAGCCCGAATTCTTCTTTGGCAAAACGACTATCTTAAAGTAATTAAGGAACCAGCTCAAACATCCTTTGTTCTGAAATTTCTCTCTCCTTCTCAACATGTTTTGCTTCACCGTCAAGTAACCACTAATTCTTATGGAGTTGCCACTTATTCTTTTTCTCTAGATACTGAAAGTGAGTTAGGAAATTATAATATTGTAACTCAAAAAGAGGAAACTATTAGTTCTTTACAGATCCGTGTTGATAAATATGAAAAGCCAGCATTTCGTGTTATATTAGGCTTAGATCACGAATATGTCGCTCCAGGGAAAACAATTTCTGGTAATGTCACTGCTGAATATTATTTCGGAAAACCAGTTGCTGGTAGTGAGGTTGAAGTTACCATCGGAACCCTTGAAGTTCTAACCGGAATCACTGATTTGAACGGATATTGGGAATTTAAATATAAACTACCAGGTGTATCATCTCTAGAAGACATAAGTACAATTCCAATTAATGCAACAGTAATTGACACAGTGGGTCGAGAAGTTTCTAGTTCTTCAGCAGTTCAGATTACAGATGAGGTTTATGTGTGGGCTTATGTCAATCCATGGTTTCCTAAAATGGGAGAAAATATAACCATCTACTTTGGTGCGTATCAATATTCAGATTGGGGTTGGATGTGGTGGAATTGGAGACCATTGACCAACGTAGATGTAGAAATTAAGCTCTACGGCATGTTCGGTACACATTTCCAACTTATTGAGACCCTCCATTCCAAGACAGATATCAATGGACAAGGACAAATTGAACTCAATCTACCTACAGCAATATTCGCCTTGTTTTCTAGATTCAGAGGAGTTGTAGAGGTGGATGCTGGGGATGGCAGGAAGGGGTCATCGACATTTTATTTCACTGTTGATAGTAATTCTGTGGAGGTTAACCTTGGTACTAGTACCTATCAAGCAGGGGATCTAGTTGAATTAGAAGTATTCATTCGTAACATGATTTCCAACACTTCCATTGATGGCAGCTTAAAATTCCGTATTTTTGATTCTGATTATGACTTGATTGGAGAGAATATAAGAGATATCTCGGCTCAGGGCAGCGTTTTTGAGTTTCAACTTTCCTCCTACGCACCAAATGGGAAATATATAATGTATTTTTTCCTTGAGACGACATTTGATTATGAATATGGTTCATGGACTTACTATCGATACTCTAAAACAGTTGAATTTTATGTTGGACCAGCTCACCAAATTTCACTTACTGCTGACAAATCAAGTTACACTTTAACAGATAGCCTCTCCATATCTGGAGAAATCCAAGGTAAAACAAATGCTCCAGTGATGATTCAATTCGTTAAAAAAGGGATTGTGACTAATAAGTATATTGATGTTTCTTCTATTACTGATTTTAATATTCAGATCAAGAATATTCAATTTTTGGCCCCTCGTTTCTGGGTGTATTCATTTGCCATTCTCGAGGATGGTACCATTCTTGAGACTTGTCTCAACATAGAGATTGATACTACGCTTTTAGTGGAAGTATATTCCGATAAGTCTGTGTATGAGCCAGGTGACACAGCAAAAATCAGTATCGAAATTTATGATTCTAGCCAACAACCCGTTCCAACAGTTCTTGCAGTTTCTTTCATAGATAGTTCGGTATTTGGAGTCCAACCTGATCCTGAAACTGAAAGAGAGCATTTTAACGAACAAGAATACTGGCCTTCCGTCTGGACGGTTGTTTCATGGAGGAATCGGCAACGAAGTTGGTGGTTCTGGTGGTATGATGTCTATCCTATCAGGAGAGGTGGATCTTTCGGGTTAAATATGGAAGAAGGAATTTATCAAGATTATGCTGCAATAACCGATGATCGACAAACACCTGCTCCGACAGCTATGAAAGGTGAAGAAACAGAAGAGAAATCTGCCCAAAAAGAAATTCGGGATTACCTGCCTGAAAATGCTTATTGGACTCCTTTGAAAATTGTTGAAAATGGGTATTTAGAAATAAATTTACCCCTACCTGACACAATTGGTGAATGGACTGTTCGCATTGTAGCTACTACACAATCAGGATTAGGTATCTTACACAAACACTCCTTCAAAACATTTCTTCCCTTTTTTGTTGAAATTAATAAAGAACCTTTTGTATTACAAGATGATGTGTTCATCATTAAAGGGATCGCGTATAACTATCTTGAAGATATAGCGAATATTGCTCTGGAAATTAAAACTGAGACTGGAATCCTTTTACTAGGACGAAATACCCAAGATTTACGACTACCAAGCGGTTTTCTGGGTTCTATCGGTTGGGCATGTTTGGCTCAAGATGTTGGTTTCTTTAACATTACTCTTTATGGCAATGCTACCTTAAAAAGTAAAGCTACCTATAATGATGCCATTAGGAAATCCTTAGAAATCATCCCAAACGGGATCTCATCTGAATTTAAGACTAGCGGTTTTATAGCCAATGACACAAAGTTTTCTTATACACGTTACTCTGAAGCAGTCCAAAAAACAGAATTTCTTGTTCTTTCACTTGGTTATGGACCAATTGCATTAAATTCCTGGGAAAGGCTGATAAAATATCCTTACGGATGTACAGAACAAACAATCTCCTGTCTTATTCCTGACGCTTTAATTCTGCAATACTTGGAGGAAACAGGCGAACTTGATAATGAAACTGAAGAAATAATCCATGATATGATAATATCAGGGCTATCTCGGCTTTATAGCCAGCAGCATAATGATGGGGGCTGGGGTTGGTGGCGCGATGATTCTTCACGAGTATATATGACCAGTATAGTTCTTTATGGCTTAGGAATCGTAAACAAAAGTGGATTCCATGTTGATTCCTCTGTTGTTAAAGATAGTCTTAATATGCTGGAAACTCGACAGAATTCTGGAGGTAGTTGGACACCTGACTCTTGGAGAGGTGTGGATCAAACTGCATTCACTGCTTTTGTATTGAGATCAATTCTACAATGGAGAAATCTTCTAGATACCACGACTGTTGTCGTAAAAGCTATAAACCATATTGAAACAGATTGGAATGGTGGCGATAAACAATCCGCTTACTTAGCAGGCTTATATTTGGATAGTGTTCCTGATTCTGGCTTAGGATCTCTATCTTTTGAGGCAGAACTGCTCACATTTTTAAAGAACAACATTACTTCTGATGGTTCTTATTGGAGTTATAAATCAACAAAGTATTCATGGTGGCGAGCTCTTGGAGGAGATGTTGAGGTCACTTCGTTAGCTTTGAAAGCATTAGTTGAGAACGATCGAGATGCATCAATCCACATTATTCCTGGAGCAGTTCAATGGCTATTACAGCGTCAATCTTGGTATGGATGGGGTAATACAGCAGATACAGTTGCAGCAATTTCTACAATTATTGCTCTTTGTCAAAACGATTTAGGTTCCAATGAAGATGCAGATGTTACCCTTTGTCTTGAAGAAGAGACAAGGAATTATAATCTCTCAACCTCTTCTCAAGTCACTTTCTATATCGATCTCGATGAATATTTAGGAACAGGTAAAAACGATATTGAATTGAAGAAAGAAGGGGTTGGTGACGTAAGCTACTACTTTTATAGTAACCAGATCCTTCGGAGTTTGCCTACAATTAGTTTACAAGCTGAAATAAGCAGTCCCCTTGGTCAACAAGTAGTGCTTCCTCTCACCTTAACAAACACTTCCTCTCAAGTCTTTGCTTCCAATTTAATAGTTACTCCGCTTGCTGGAGAAGTTCAACCAACCATTGATCTTCCCTGGTCGATTACGCAGCTTACCCAACAAACAGTGATTAATTTCAACTATACTGCACCTTCTGAAGTCGGAACTTATGAGATTCTTGGTTTTGAAATAACCTATCAATTGTCGAATTGGGATCAAACCCAGTTTTCACCTGGAATCATCACTCGAAAGTACGGCCCCATTCAACTAGAAGTTACTAATCCAGCTGAAAGTATTATTTTAGCCGTATCACCGCTTCCTGACCTTTCTCCGAGGATTATTGTTGAAAAACCTAGACCACGATTAAGTAGTACATCTGATCTTGAATTGGAACGAATTTATTCACAGGTGGGTGGTTTTCAAAAAGGTGATCTGATCTATGTCACTTTAACTATCACCAACACTAAGCAAATTGAGAATTTTCTCATGTTAGAGGACTATATTCCTATTGGTTTTGATCTCGATGAAAGCACTATTGAACATTCAGCAGAGACCTATGAGATTACTACATCTGGAATAACTTTTTTCTTCCCTGAATTAAAAATAGGACCAACTGTAGTCAAATACGGTTTGATTGCTATGAGTGTTCGACAGTCTCTAGTCTCTCCAGCTAAACTATCAAGTATGTATGATGAGTGGATTAAGACAAGTTCAGCAGCGATCCTGGGTGATACGCGGATTCCAATAGATCCAGCTACAGGCGCAGTGATAAAAGACCTCCAGATACCAGCCCTTCAATCAATGACTTTAGAAGAAACTCTTCTCGGGTCTAAAGGTGTGCTAGATATCAAAGTTAACGCTTTTGATAACTGGGGAATTGCTAGCGTTCGAGTTTTTATAAAACAAGCTTCGTGGAATATGTTTGAATGTTCAAAGGAGGAAGAAGTTTGGAGAGTCACAGCTGCAGGATTACAAGATGGTAAAAGCCAAATTTATGTAGAAATCATAGATTATGCTGGAAACGTTCTTGTCAGTGAACCATTTTCTCAATATCTTGACCTTAATGATCTTGTCGTTCCCATTCTTCCTATTTTGGGATTGCTCTCTGTTGCCATGGCAATAGCAGTCGTGTCTAGCTTATATGTAAGAAAGAGACAGAAGTAATTTTTTTTCTTTTCTTCTCTTTTCTCTCATGTGAAAAACAATTTTTTATGGAAACTCTAACGAGATTTTAATGTTCGATAATATTCAATTACTAAATAGGTGAAGCTCACTTAATTATCAGCTAGCAAAGAAGTTTGTTTTAAAATTCAATTCCTAAAGACATTTAGTTGATACTAAAAATGGAATGAAATTAAAAAAATGTTGTAGTACTCTACTATGTTCTCAACGTTCCTGTTCTGAAACTACTGATCGGATCTTCTTCAATTCAGTTAACATTTGTTTGCGAAGAATGGCAATTCCAGTTGCACGATCTTCTTCACGTTGGCCTTTAGGTTGAGCCAGTGGACTAAGTGAAGGGGGGGAAGTAGGTTTT
>CAZALJ010000045.1:0-10324 GCA_964485715.1 uncultured archaeon | reverse complement strand
CTCCAAATGAATTTGTGAAAGCGGTTCATCCTGAGGATCGTTCATTTGCCATAGAACAAGCACGAAAAAAACAATTAGGAGAATCTGATGCTCTCGTTCATTATTCCTTTCGCTTGATTACAAAAACTGGAAAGGTTAAGTGGATAGATAACTACTCTAAAACAATAATGTATGAAGGTAAATTGGCTGATTTTTCCACCCTAGTTGACATTACTGAGCGAATAAAAGCAGAGGAAGCGTTAAGGGAACGTGAAGAGAAATATAGAACGCTCGTTGAAAAGATGCAAGAGGGAGTTCTGTTAGAAGATGCAGAGGGGATTATATCCTTTGTTAACCCTAGAATAGCAGAGATATTAGGGTATTCTGAAGATGAATTATTAGGAAAACATTGGAGTTATATTTCAGCAGTCAAAGATCTTGATAAATTTAAAACTGAATCAGCAAAACGTCCCAAGGGGATTACCAGCACTTATGAAGCTACTGCTTTAGCAAAAAATGGTCACCATGTCCCAGTCATTGTCACAGCTACTCCTATTTTTTCAGACACGAGAGAATTCAAAGGAGTATTATCTGTAATAACATACATTGCCAAACTCAAAGAAGCTGAGGAGAGAGAAGAACTCCTTTTCACTTTGCTTGGACACGATTTGATCAATAAAATCCAGGTGATTAGCGGATACCTCCAACTTCTACAGGATTCCGAACTTTCAGAAGATTACTCCAAAAAGATTGAGAAAGCCATGAACGCTAGTAATGAATGTCTACAATTGTTGCAAAAAGTCAGGATGCTGAGAGAGATCGACCAGGAAGGAGAAACAGGTAGTGTCAATCTTGACTCATTGTTAAAAGGTGTGATTGAAAAAATTAAGAATCTAACAGCAGAAAGGAATATCGAGATAAATTATGAGGAGATTTCATTTGATGTCCTAGGTGGTCCACTCCTGGAAGAACTATTCTACAATCTTGTTGAGAACTCAATCAAGCACGCTCATTGTAGTAAAATCAAAATTTCTGGTTATCAAGAAGATGAGAAAATTATAGTAACTGTAGAAGACAATGGAAAGGGGATTCCAGAGAAGGTTCGAAAGGGGCTATTCAGTAAAAGAAAAAAAGGAAAAGTATCTACTGGTCTGGGACTCGGAACATACCTCATTAAACGGATTGCTGAGAATTATGGGGGGATTGTATCCTGTAAAGATTCAGAACTCGGGGGAGCTAGATTCGATGTTATGCTGAGGATGTAATTCATATAAGAAGCAAAATTCATCGTGTTAGTTAATTTAAACCATCTAAAAATTTTTCAGTAACATAAACATAAGGATCTACCTATAAGATTAGAAAAGACAAATATTATTATGAAGATAAACGAGTATTTCCTTCATACTTGCAAACAGGGAAAAATTATCTTATTGAAAAAAGTAAAAGAAAGATGATAGCAGAAGACATTAAGAATGTATTTGAAGAAATTAGGGACAGTTGAAATGAAGGACCTGAAATGAGTGATTTTTCAAACAGGCTTTCAAAGGAAAATGAAATTCTTAAGGGAGTACAAGTTTTCTTACAAGCTATGGGGATAGTTTGTGATGATGAAGCCAGCATACGAACGGAAAATTTTTCCTTACAATTGGTTAAGAATAAGATTGCTTGTTTTATGATTACTGAACTAAATGATCAAATAATAGCCAATGGTACATTAATTTTTCAAGGTGAATCTTGTTGGATTGGCTTTATGGGAGTTTTACCTGAATTTCAAAGACAGGGTATAGGTACCCAGCTTTTTAATAGATTGGTTAAGGAGGCTGTTCATTTAAACTTTAAATCAATTGATCTATTTGCTACTAAAAAGGGAGAACTACTTTATAGAAAATGTGGTTTTCAAGAACTCTACCCTGCTTCTTTGTACACAATTCTTGAAGCCCCACAAGGAATCAAAAATGTTCAGGTAAAGATTGACAACTCTATTCATCCATGGATTTGGAGCCTCGATCATAAAGCTGTTGGTTATGATCGTAAATTATACTTAAAATCTGGATTCCAACATAATGCCAAAGTTTTGTTTATAAAAGATCGTGGATACGCCTTATTAAATAATGACTTCCTTGGACCATTAATAGCGGAGAGTTCAGATTTAGCATTAGAAATTATTAGAACAGCTTATACACATGGAGCTAGACGGATGATAGTTCCTAATCATCCGAAAATATCGAACATATTCTTTGATACTTTAGAACTGGAAGAAAAGGAGGGCAGCCAAAATCTTAGAATGACCTATACAGATCCTTTACCTTCAAATTTGAATTATTTATATGCGATCAGAAGTTTTGCTGGAGGATAAATCCAATATTCTATATTATGTCATTCAAGAATGTCCTTGTAAGATTTTTATTAATTATTAAATTAGACTAATATGGCAGAATCAGAAGAATAACGGAGAAAATAATGAATGGGGTGTACAACAGGCGCAAAAATTCTAAATGACGGACATAACATAGTTGTATTTAAAAATAAAGATTTCAAAGTTGAAAGTTACAGTGATGGACTCTCTATGGAACACTCCCATGCGTTCGGCGTAAGGGGTGTGAATCTTAAGATTCAGAAAATGACTGGTTTCTCGATTGGGGTTAATCAATATGGACTCGTCGCAGTAAACTCCAACGTTTTATCTACTTTTGATCAACTATATGATCTAATCACTGAACGAATCGTCTTGGAAGCTAGGACAGTTAACGATGCAATTGAAATTTGCGAACAAGAAAATCAAGGATCCACAAAGTATCAATGGTGTAATATGATTATAGCTACCCCAAAACAGCTGGCAGCTATTGAACTTACATCCTCGGATTTAGCTACTGCCCAGTCTAATGATTACTTGGTCAGGACTAATCATCACTTAATCCTGAAAACAAATGAGACGATCATGGATTCTAGTCCAAACATAGGACACCAACAAATCAAAAACAGTGAAATTCGATATAACACTGCTAATAATATGCTTAAAAAAGCATCAGAAGTGCAAGAAGTTGTTTCATTGCTGAAGAAACACCATCAAAAGGCCTCGATTTGTCGCCATGGACGGACAGCAATTCCAGATCTGTCGTTTAAGACCGTTTATAGCTATCTAGTGATCATTAAGATGGAGAAACACCCACGAATAATTTTTAACGTTGTAAAGGGACCTCCTTGCATCCAATCCTATACATCTATTGAAATGAAATTTCCTTCAACCGAGGAAAGGCAGAAACAAATTCGTACGAATTACCCTTTTTAGGGTTTACTATGTCAAGAGTCTTAATAGAGGTTTCCCTATTTTGAAATTAACGATAAATAATTCATTTAATTAAAATCTCAGGATTGGAAAATTGATATGAAAGAAAATAGAATTATTAGGAAATTAGAAAAAAATGATTTTGATACTTTCCTAGAAATCTGGGTACGAGCATATCCTGGTGCGGTACCAGATAATTTTACGGAAGAGAGGAAAAGACAGAAAAAAAAAGAATGGATTAAAACTAATAATGAAATTGCTGCAGTGAATTTTTATGGTTGTTTTCAAGAAGACAAATTATTAGGGGGAATGATTCTTTATGATTTTGAGATGAACCTATATTCGACGAATATTGTTAAGTGTGGTGGGATAGGTGAAATGTGCGTTGATCTTCTATATAAGAAAGAACATGTTGCTAAAGATCTAATGATATTTGCTCATAACCACTATTATGATCGTGGATATTGTTTAACATGTCTATATCCCTTCGCACCAGATTTCTATGCAAAAATGGGATATGGATTAGGAAATAAGATGAACCAATACCGTTTTGAGCCAAAAGCATTGCAGCGAACTAGAAAAAGGAATATTTCCTATTTATCAATAGCTGATATTAAATCTCTTTCAGAATGCTTTAATAGATATGTAACATCGACACATGGTATGATATTGCGAGTAGAAGATAGTAGTGCCTTTAAACAAATGCTTGGGAGTATGAAAGTCATTGGTTATTGGGAAGAGGGGAGATTAATTGGTTATCTCGCTTTTCGAATGAAAAAGGTCGAAGGTGGGAGCTGGCTTCAATACGATATTCACATTATGGAATTCATTTATGAATCACCAAACGCATTGCTAGGCCTTTTAACATTTCTTGCCACGCAACAAGATCAAATTCATAGAATTCTTTACAACACTCATGATCATTATTTTCATCATTTTTTGAAGGAACCACGCAGCCGCGGCAACGAGAATATCTTCCATATATTTCAAGAAAGTAATATTCAAGGGGTAGGGATAATGTACCGAATAATTAATACTTTACAATTCTTTACACTTTTATCTAATCGTAATTTTGGAGATCAGAGTGTTACACTAAAATTAACCATTACTGACACATTTTTATCTAAAAATAATGGAGAATTAGTAGTTCATTTTCAAAAAGGAAAACCAAAGATAATCTCAACTGAAGAAGAACATAATGTAGAAATATCCGTTGATATTGCACGGTTTTCTAGTCTAATCATGGGAGCTATTAGTTTTAAAAAACTCTACGAATACGGTTTAGTTCAAATAACTGACACAAAATATCTTAACCTATTAGATAAACTTTTCAGAACCGAAGAACCCCCATTTACAATCGAACCATTTTGACAAGAAACGAGGCTAATTTTATAAGTCATTTTGGCAGTACTGCTCTAAAACCGTATAAAACATGATATCAGTTACTATCACGAGGAAAGAAGGTGAAAGAAAGGGTACTGATTTTTTTCAATATTCCTCTTTTATGGTAAATACAGTTAACATACAACATACGATGTTTAATTCTCATTGATTTTGTAAAAACCGAAATTACAAGATTTTTTATTAAATCTTCAAGTCTATGCGGGATTAATGTTCCAGTACCCCAAAAGAGGATAATCTCTGTTATAGCTACAATAAAAAAATTATGTATAAATTACACCGCTTTTCCTCATACTAATCTTTCAGGACATGCACTGATAAATGTTTATAAAGAGGGATGAGTTTTCCTTACGAGTTTAATTAATGACCTCATAGGAACATTTATGGAGAGATTGTGATCTAAAATGCCCAAAAAGAAAACAGCTAAAAAGAAAACACCACCAAGTAAGGCATCAAAGGAGAAAGTGGCTTTTGCTGGTGCCCGTGTTGAGAGAATTATCAGAGACATGGGAGCCTTTCGCGTTTCTGCTGACGCTATTACAAGCCTGAATGAAGTCATCACTGACAGAGGCATGGAAATTGCTAAATACGCAGTAGAAATTGCCAATAATTCGGGACGTAAAACCGTAAAAGAGCCTGATATACGACTCGCTGCTACAAAAGTATGAAAGATTAGCCATATCATACTTTCAAAATTCAGAGCTTACCTTTTACTTTCCTCTTTATAACAGAACAATATCTGGTGAAATGGAAGTTTTCAGAGGTTAGAGGACATTAGGTTAAGAGACTACGTCTTCCTGAATAGTTCTACACTTTTCTAAAGTAATCTTTTCATTTTGATCTAGTGAAAATACTAGTTTTTAGATAAAAAAGTATTCTTAGAAAAAAATTAATTTCTAATTTTGACTTACTCTAACTTCTAGTAATTTTGTTTATAGAGAATAGTGTATCATTTATGCTGGTATCGCCTCTTTAATGGCTTCAGGCTGTTTATCAATCTCTGTTATGCTTTTTTTCATAAAATGAAGGCTGAGAAATATAAATACAGAACCAGTGAGGCTAAGAACTAGTGAAACCATGATTCCAGAGTTCAATCCATGATCTTCAATTAACCTCCCTGCGATTGGCAGTAATGGAATTGCTAATACCGATATAATAGTTGGTATCAACGAATAAACGGCATTACGGTTTTCTGAAGGCACCAAATCAAGCATTGTTCTCCCTCTTAAGGTTTCTGCTACATCAAACAGACAATTATTCGAAATGGTCAATATAAATGCTGTAATGACGAGTCCTAACAGGTTGTAGTTATTTGTTGATGGGATAACAGTAAGTAATATAATAAATGGTGGGAAATATGATAAAGTACCTAAGAAGTAGAAATAAGGTACTTTGTCATTTAAAAATCTCTGACTCACCTTTGCCATGTATATCCCTATAGGAATTCCCATAAGAAACATAATAGTACGAAATGTTGTGGCTAATACATCTGAGCCAGAATATCCGAAATATATAGGGAAAAGAATCAATGTGCCCCATACATTGAAAGCAGTGAACATAATGGATGTTCCTAGTAAAAAGAAGAAAGCTGTTTTGCTAGATACGAAGAATACGATACCACCTTTAAGGGATTTGAATAAATCCTTCATTGATGTTTGTCTTCTCGTTATTACTTCGTCAATACCCACTTTCACATTTTTTGCGAGAGAAAGAACCATAACTATTAGAACAAAGGACATACAGGCTTGAATAAAAAAGACATGTTGTCGGGATATTAATGTGGCCATTGCTCCTCCAGTGACAAATGCTATAGCCATTATTAAGCGGTTCATGCTGTTGATACGGGCAATACTGAATCCATAGCTCTTCCTCTCAGGATCTGTATCTTCTATAACTTTTTGGTAATTGTTATCCAACCAAGTTTCCAAGGCTCCTGAAGCTTGTGCATTGCCTAAGCCAAAAAAGAGCGCAAGGATGAGAAAACCTTCGAATGTATGAGTAATCGTTAATAAGTAGTAAGAAATAGCATAAAACAAGTTTGCGAAAGTTAGCACCCATCTTTGGCCGATCCAGTCACCAAGCGAACCGGAAGGATAATCTGTTATCAATTGGACAAGAAGCATGAAACTCATCACAATGCCTGCTTGAGCAAACCCAATTTTGTCAATGGCAAATAGGATGAAAAAAGTGCTTGACAAATTCCCTAGAAATGCACCCGCGAGGCTTAGTAACAGATATGTGCTGATGAGTTGTTTTGCTTGCTCAGGAATCGTTTGGATCCCTAAAAACCTTGTAATAAACACAGAATAATCCTCTAATTAGGTTTTAATCGAAATGAAAAAACATAATATAAATGCAAATTGATAGTGGCAATTTATTCTGATAGTTGAAAAATCTCAATAATCAATTTTTAAGCGATTTAGATAGAGTTATAGACATGTTCAGTATTTGAATTTCCTTGTCTTTGGATTGGTAACAACTTCTGCAATGGTATTGAATAATCTGAAGCCAATTCGAAGAGTTCTATCATCAATGTCGCAAGCAGGATTATAGGTAGTTAGATTTACCGCTTTTAATTGAAAATGCTCTCCAATCATCTTTATAGCATTCTCCACTTCATCTAGAGAAAGGCCATTTGGAGACTTATAATCAACTCCAGGAGATTCTATTGGGTCGAGTACGTCAAAATCCAAGTGAATATAGACATCCTTCACCTGCGATTGAAGTTTGATGAGGTTTGGAAGTAGACTCTTCTCGAGGCCTTCCTTTAGTTCAACTGTATGAATTAAACGTACCTCAGATTTGTTAAGAAGCTTCTTTTCATCAGGATCTAAATCTCGTACACCCACAAGAAGAGTACGAGATTCTGGTATCGGAACGATGTTTAAAATGTCTTGGTAGCAATGACCTGTAGCAACTGCTAAAGACATCCCATCAAAATAACCACTAAGGGTTGTTTCAGGTGTATTAAAATCCCCATGAGCATCAAACCAAATTATCCCAGTTTGAGATGAATCAATCCCAGCTAGAGTTCCAAGACATGTGTTACAGTTCCCCCTGAGAATTACTGGGAAGTACCCATCAGTAATTGCTCCCTTAACTGACCTACTAAGAGCGTTGTTAACACTTGCTATTGTCTTCAACTCGTCATCAAAGAATCTGTTGGGGTGAACTGTTTCAACTTTTACCTCAACCCCTTGATCTAGCAAACTCTGATGTATACCTGCTTCAATAAAACGGAGTGGACCCAAACCCATTCCGACACGTTCTTGCCCTAAGTGAAAAGGAACCTGAATAAGACTAATTTTCATTAATGATTTTTCTCCTAACTCTCAATGTCATTCTAAATTGGTCGTCTTAAGATTGAATGCTAACCAATGTTAAGAGATGTTCTAAAATCTCTTGTTCTTACCACAAATATTTCAAAATAAACTTAAAATGAGTTATTCCTTTTTGTATGTGCCGCTATAAATAGATCATTAAAGATTGTATTGCTAATAGACCACAGCACAAGAAAATTTCTCACATGCCTACGCACTCGAAAAAATTAGAAAAAGGAGGATGCTATTTGCAAACCGAACATAGACATGGCATAGGTGATGAACACCCCCAGGCACATATAATCATGATTTTTTGTGGATTGTTGTTTACCTCGATATGGATTTCAGATTCTTTCCTATTTCATTTTGGTATGGAATTAACAAATAATATCCATATAGTCATTCGAGTATTTTTATTCTTAGTTGCATTAATTTTGGCCTTTAAGCTTGGAATGGCATCTCACAATATGATCTTTGACCAACCAAATGAACCAGCTAATCTAGTGACAGATGGTGTTTTTTCGTATATACGTCATCCGATGTACCTTAGTATTCTACTAATAAAACTCGGGTTTCTCCTATTGACTATGTCACTGATTTCCATTCTTCCATTGGTCATTTCTGTCTTTCTCTATGATAAAATAGCAAGTTATGAAGAAAAAGAACTTGAAAAGAAACTTGGGCAAGAATACTTCGAATATAAGAAAAAGGTATCAAGATGGATTCCAAAGTTGTCGTCATTCAAGATTAAAAATACTAGTCAAAGCTCTGAATGAAATCAGTTTTACAAACCGCCTTCGATTTCCTTTATTCGCAATATTCTGACTAATAAGGGAAAAACTGGGATGCAACTTACGATAATAATTAACAGCTCATTTGTTCTAATCGTTATTAGATGTCTGGTCAGTGCATTGGTATATTTGCAAATGATTTCAACCCACCAAATTTGTTCTGATCCGTCGTCCCAAAACCACCGAGTATACAGCCTTCCTCCCACCAATACCCCAGTACTATTGTCATAAATTAAGCTAATAAAGTGTTCGACATTTTCTAGGTCTGTTACATTAACCTTTATAACCCAAACGTCCCGATATCCATAATCAGTTACTATCACACGATCAGTAGTAATAACAGTCATGTTAAAATTGTAAATATTGATATGATCATCAATCTTTAGACCTGTGGTGTTTATATAAAATGGGGTATAGTTTGGCTGCTCGAAAGAGTAATATAGGTCATATAATACTTGTAAAAAGGTTGTATTTGTTATATCAACCTCTAAAACTTGTCTCGAAGTAATATTTTCAACAATAATCGCTGATTCACGATCCACTAAACCAAAAACAGTAAAATAGGTAGATTGAACAGTCAGATTCGAAATAAAAATATCCGGTGTTGTACTATTATATTGCTCCCAGGTGACATTCCATTTCACGGTAATTGGTAAGATTAGCCCTTCAGTGTAAACATTCAGCCTATAATTAACTGTCATCCCAATAAAAGGTATCAATCGCTGTTTTGCTTCAGGCATTGCGATAGTTTCTCGAAGGGGACAAAAAACACTGAAGAGGAAAAGAAGCAATAAAATCTTCAAAACCCTAATATTTGATTTCACAATAATTGCTTTCTTTATTGATGAAAAAACTCTTTCCTTCCAATGTAATCATAAACAGCTTGATAATTATTTTGAAAAGTTGAGAATACTTCAAAAAGCTTATCACATTTGGGTGATAATCAATAATCACTCACTTAAGGATGAAAACCTTGACAGGAGAAATTCATATTCAGAATGTTAGCAAAATATTTCGTATTTGGAGAGCTAGTCTCAAAGTTAGGGTAATCGATAACTTATCGCTAACAGTCTCTGAAGGTGAATCAATACTACTTTTAGGGCCCAATGGTTCAGGAAAATCAACTCTTTTACGAATGTTAGCTTCATTATTATTCCCTTCTAAAGGAAAAATTTTGATTTATGGTCACAATACTAGACGAAGAAGCCGAGTCCTGCTGAACTTAATTGGCTTCATGCCTGAAGAATGTAAATTTCACGCTGGAATATCTGGTTTAACCTTTTTATGCTATCTAGGAAGACTCATAGGAATAAGGGAACCTAAAGAACGAGCTAAAGAAATACTTGAACAATTTGGTCTGACTAAATGGCGTGATATTGATGTCAGCGTTTATAGTGAAGGAATGCGCCAGAGACTGGGACTATGTTCCTCATTATTGAATGAACCGAAAGTTCTGCTCCTTGATGAACCATATGATAACTTGGACGAAGAAATGAGGTCAAAATTAAAATTATATTTGCAAGAATATGTGGAACGCGACAATATCG
>CAZALJ010000044.1:0-10344 GCA_964485715.1 uncultured archaeon | reverse complement strand
CATCTCCCAGTACTCTAATCTGGGGATCTAAAATGAGACCCTTTTTCTAGTTTAATATCAATTAATTAAAGATGAATAATTATTTTTTCCTTTAGAAATCCTATCAAGATATCTTAGGATTGAAGAGTTCAGTTTCTAAGCGATAATCCCCTTTTTCCTTTTTTGAATTCTCTTTTTCTCCAGATACAATCATTAAATTAACTGTTGAGTCTTAGAATAGTTCTAGGTTATTAAAATCAATAAAAGTTATATTAATTTTATTCACATGAGGTCATCAATTAGCTCGTTACCGTCACTAATCTCCTTCATGTTGGCTGAAACCCGGCAACCTCTATCCCATCCGCTATGAAGGCATTTGGGACTGCTTTTTTCTCAGTTCTGAAAACTCTCGTCTCTTCTGTCAATTCACATCACTTTATGAGGAAATTATTCAACGAGATCGGCCTATAATACTGGAGGCTTTTGATAGATCAGTTGCGGAGAGATTATGATATATGACAACTTGTCACAGAGACCACAGCAAATTCCCTTATAACCACCTAAGAAAAAGGAATTTTGTGTTATATGTTGTTTTCACTACCCTCCAAAAGAGTATTACTTTTATTTTCCACTAAATTTCCCTTGGTTCTTCATGTGGTAAATGATGTTTTTAAGCTCTGTTTCCAGTTATTTAACTAGAATTTGGAACGAGTCCCATTTCAAGGATTTGTTTGCGCTGCTTACCGTAGAGTTTCATAGAATAACAATGCAAAAGTGAGACGATTTCTTCAAACACCTCCTCCGCATCAAGTTTTGGACTCCCTAGTTCTGAGATGACGACAATTTCAGTTCCATATTTCTGAAAGAGATGAGTAAAAAGACTAAAGCCAACTCGTGAGAGACGATCTTTGAAGGTTATAATAATTTTTTCAACTTTATAATCCAAGATATCATTTAGTTCGGCATTTTGCTTTTATGATCTCATAATACCCTTCTTCACGATGTTCATCCCAATGAACCTCTGCTTCAAGAATTTCAATACGTGCTGAAAAATTAGGAGCATCTAATACAAATGATTCAAATTCTCCACCCTCTCCAATCATTGATAGTTCTGATTCAGGAACAGTTCGTTGAAGTTTTTCTAACAATTCCGTAGTAAATTTTTTTCCCAACAATTCCTTTTCTAAACCCAAACCACTGACGGATGAAATAATAATGTGAAAATTATTGTCTAGTAATTCAGATAATAAAATTTTAGGTGATAATCTCCATAAAGGGCTAAAATATTTCATATTAGCAAGCTGAGCTGCACGGTTGAACTTAAAACGCTGAAACTCTGATCGAATCCCCCCTGTAATAACTGCGTCTGCACTAGACTCAATCAAGGCATCCTTGAGAGATTGTATTTCGTCTTCTACATTACAGCTATCGATCCAAACAGTTCGATGAGAAACCTCTAGCATATTAGCGATTATAGCCACGAATTGACTGTTTGGAATATGAAAAAGCATACTTTCAGGGCAAGTAGATCTTACAGTGCGGATAGATATTACATCAAACTGATGTAACGCCAGCCATAAAGCTAGAACGGAATCTTTTCCTCCTGAGACAAGACATGTGACTTTCACTATAAACCACTCCTGCTGTTTCAAAAGAAGTAAATATTTTCTTGGAAATTTATATTTTCTCATTCCAAATCCCTCACCACGCTAATAAATTATGCCTTTTTGATCAAAATTTTGCTTCTCTGTTCTTTAACTATAACCAGATTCCAAAAAATTGAAAATACCTGAATTTTCTTCCTAGAGAGAAAGAAATTGTCTATGAATATTGTTGAAGAAATAGAATCGCTCAAGAAAAAACGTAATGCTCTCCTACTAGTACATAACTATCAGGATCCCAAAATCCAAGAGCTTGGAGATTTTATAGGAGATAGTTTCGAGCTAGCTCGGAGAGCAAAAAACACCGACAATGAGATAATTGTATTTGCAGGTGCTGAGTTCATGGCAGAGACTGCTGCTATTCTAAACCCCGATAAAAAAGTTTTAATTCCATCCTCCATGGCTAAGTGCCCTATGGCACACATGCTTTCACCTAAGGAAATGAAGCAATATCGAACTCAGTATCCAAATGCCATCATTGCCGTATACGTGAATACTACTGCTGAAACAAAAGCCATGGCTGATCTTTGTATAACTTCAGGAAAAGCTGTTAAAATAATCTCAAAACTTAATGAAAAACAGGTATTAATTGGGCCTGACCGAAATCTCGCTCACTACATCCAACAACGAGTACCTGACAAGGAAATCATTCCTTTTCCAAAAATTGGGCATTGTTACGTTCACCGAAAGTTTTCTCTTTCCGATATTCAAAACTTAAAACTCAAATATCCTGAAGCTGAAATTCTTGCCCACCCCGAAGTTGATCCTTCAGTTCAAAAGCTTGCTAATAAAATCTGTTCAACTAGTGGGATGCTAAAAGAAGCTAGTAAATCTACATCAGAAAAATTCATTATTGTAACTGAAATTGGGTTAGTGGATCGTTTAAGATCGAATCTTCCTACTAAAAAATTCATTCCTGCTCGTAAAGACGCGATATGTATCCAACAAAAGAAGATTACGATCTATAATCTATATTTATCCCTTCTAAATGAACAATATCAAATTCGTATCCCACCCAAAATTGCTAAAAAAGCCCGTTTATCGATCGAGCGAATGATTGAGCTTTCAGAATAAGTAGAGGAGCTCTTAACATGTCATACATACCTCCAAAACTATTGGAAAAAAAAATACTTCAATTTCTTCAAGAAGACATAGAATATGGGGATATAACAGGGGAATTAGTACCGAACATACCAGTCCATGCTAACCTAATTTCGAAACGAGAGGGAATTCTTTGTGGATTAATTTTTGCCAAGATTCTCTTGGAATCCTTAGGTGTTGAAGTTTCAACCTTGTTTAAGGATGGGGACACAATTAGAAAGGGAGATGTTATTTTACAGTTAAGGGGCCTTAGTCGAGCAATTCTTGTTTCAGAACGTACTATTTTGAACCTATTAATGCATCTTTCAGGAATTGCTACTCAAACACGAAAACTTGTGGATAGAGTAAAACAATCTGGTCAAGATATTAAAATCGCTTCAACGCGGAAAACAACACCAGGATTTCGATATTTTGAGAAGTATGCTGTAAAAATAGGAGGAGGAGACCCCCACCGATGGAATTTATCTGATACTGTTTTAATTAAAGAAAATCACCTTAACGTACTGGGAGAAGATGCTATTCCAACAATTTTGAATCAATCCAAAATTACTACTTCATTTACAAAAAAGGTCGATATTGAGGTAGAAAGTCTCTCAGAATTGAAAATGGCTTTAAAATTGTCCCCAGAGATAATTATGTTGGATGATTTTTCCACTGAAGACATCCAAGCAGCAATTGAAATTGTCAAACAGGATTCAAAACAAAAATGTCCGCTCATAGAAGTAAGCGGAGGGATTTCGGAGCAGAACATTGATATATATCTCATTCCTGGCATTGACATTATTTCAATGGGGAGTATAACTCATTCTGTTACAGCAATCGACTTCTCGCTGAAAATTATGAAAACTGTGTCGTCAGAACCTACAGGAGAGAAAAATATTGTTAAATAAATTGTTTCGTGGAATATTTGTTTCAATTTTATCCGCTGTTATTATAGTATTTGTTATTTTCATTTTTGCGCCTTTATTACCATTTAATATCTTTGGAGGTCTACTAGGACTTTTGTTTTTTCTTGTGGTTATTGGGTTATCCTTTATAGTATATATTGTTCTACCACCTGATTCATCATCTATTAGTTCGCCCTCTCAAAATTCGAGAACAAAACCCTCTCATAACACGGAAAGTTCTAATTAAGCATAATAGAGGTTGATATATGTCTGAAAATCAAGGATTCCAATCTAAAAAGGCTTCTTTGGACTCACCATTTATTGCAACTAATGCTTGTATATATGGACCCTCAAAAATAAAAAAAAATTCTATTATTGACTCTTTTGTTGTCATAGGTTATCCTACTCGAGCTAAAACTCAGAATATACCCCTAAAAGTTGAAAAACAATCATCTATTGAATATTTTTATGACAAGATTTCTACAGGTTCGATAGTTGGTGAAAATAGCCATATAAGGCCCTTTACGACTATATATGAAACATCTTTGCTAGAAGATCACGTAGAAACAGGAACAAATGTTGTCATTAGGGAAAATTGTCGAATAGGATCGAGGAGCATTATTGGATCTGGCACGATTCTCGATGGTGAAGTATCGATTGGAAATAATGCCAAGATTCAATCAAGCAACTTTATTCCCCCAAAAATAATATTGGGAAACAATATTTTTCTAGGACCAGGAGTTCGGTTTGCAAATGACAGGTATCCTATAAGTAGCAGATTAGTTACAACTAAAGTTGAAGATAATGTAATTATTGGAATTGGAGCTATCATACTAGCAGGAATAACCATTGGAGAAGGGGCAGTCATTGCTGCTGGTTCCATAATCACTCAAGATGTTCCCAACGCCCACGTTATGATGGGAACACCTGCAAGATGCATTATGACTCGAGAAGAATATGATTTGAAGCAGAAAAAGTATGAAACTTCACTTTCTGATTGAAGTTCTATGTTATTAATGTCTAAATAGAGAATAAAGCATGGACAGAAATATTTTTACCGATTGAAAAATGCAATACTTGAGGATCTAAATACTTAAAGAGATTGACATTTACACGGACTGGCACTACATTTAGGGCAGTAATTTGGGTATTTATTCCACGCAACAGTTTCGAGGTCTATATCAAGAAGATTACACACAGAACAAAGCCATGCAAACACATCAGCTACTTCTTCTTGCAAAGATTCTAGATTCTCTTTTAAATAAGCCTCGAAAAGTTCCCCAATTTCTGTTTGTAACCACATTAGGCTTCTTTCAATACCTCGTTTCCGATCACGATCTCCGTAGAGAGTAACCATTAGCTTCTGAAATTCCCGAATAGTGTGATTCGCCACCATTTACTCTCCTTTAAAAAAGCTGAACTTTAGAATGATCACCAATATTTAGATCATACCCTTTTCCGATAAGTTCGACCTTATCCCCTATTAAGGAGTCATGAATACTTGTATTAATAATTTGGGAACTACTTCCAATTATTGAAGACGAAATAATTGACTTTTTAACGACAGTACCTCTACCAATACTCACATAAGGACCTATAACAGAGTTAGAGATATGACAGTCTTCCTGAATCGCGATAGGAGAAATTACAATAGTATTATTCAACTCACTCTCAATTAAGGATGCCTTACTTTTTTTTAAAACATATGTATGAGCAGCTAAAAGAGCAGATTTTTTACCACAGTCAAACCATCTACCTGAGTCAATTGTACCAAGAACCAACCCTTGGTTTACCATAATCTGAAGAGCATCGGTTAACTGTATTTCTCCTCCTGTTCCAATTTGATTAGAAGTAATTAGTTCATTCAAAGCGTATTTTAGCTCTAATGAGTCACGTATAATATAAATACCAGTTATCGCGAGCGATGAAGTTGGTTTTTTGGGTTTTTCTTCTAATTGTTTCACTTTCTTCGAATTTGTATGAGTAGTAACGATACCATAAGCTTGAGGATTGGAAACTGACTTGACTGTGATTGCTCCTGTCCAATTGGGAAATTTTACGAACTCCTCTAATATCATAGAAAATGGATTTTCGTATAAGCTGTCTCCAAGAGCTATTAACACGGGTTCGCCGTTCAAAAATTTTTCAGCGGAATAGATAGCATGGCCTAGTCCTCTACGATTTTTTTGCTCTATGAAAGTCAAATTACATTTCTTTTCATAATTAGTCTTGAGATAATCAATTAGCTTTTCTTTTTCATAGCCTACAATAATCACGATATCTTTAATATTAGCTTCGATGATGCTATCTAAAATATGGGAGATTATAGGCTTGTTTCCTAATGAAAGAAGTGCTTTTGGTTTTGTATGAGTATGTGGCCGCAATCTAGTTCCTATTCCTGCAGCGGGTATGATGCATCTCATGATTTTGACCCCATGAAAAGGAAATACTGGATTCCCTTTCTAAACCTATTAGATTGACATTAGTCATATCCTTTTAATTCATTTTTTTTTTCGTCAGAATTAGTAAAAAAAAGGTTTACATTATGTTATCATTGGAAATACTTACTATCGCCATCCTAGGTTTAATAATTTCGGCTATCATCACGCGTGTTCTCATCCCATGGGTAATTAATTCCTCATTGAAACAGAATATCACAACAGTTGATGCTCATAAAACAAATCAACCTACAATCGCTGAACCAGGAGGATTAGCACCGTTACTAGGTTTTATTTTCACAATTCTCATAATTGTTTTTACTTGGGAATATCTTTTTCCGAATCCTCAATTGAGCCCTTTTGAGCCTTTGTTAGCAGGACTTCTTAGTGTTGTTATTGCTGGCTTGATTGGATTCTTAGACGACGTATTTAAAATTCAATGGCGAGATAAAGTATTATTAGGATTTCTACCCGCTATCCCGCTAATGGCTCTTAAGATCGGCACGAGCACCATAAACCTTGGGATTTTGGGAGACATTAATTTTGGTAATTTGATTTATCTCCATCCTATTGGATATATCAATCTTTACACTCTTATAATAATTCCATTGGCTGTAAATTTCGCGTTTAACTCTTTCAACATGTTTGCTGGCCTCAACGGGCTAGAAGCTGGCAATGGAACGATTTCTCTCACTATAATTCTCATTGCAGCACTATTTGTGCCCGACCCCATTGTTACTCTTTTTGTGGCTTCATTACTTGGTGGGTTTCTTGTTTTATTCAAATTTAATTGGTTTCCTGCAAAAACATTAATTGGTGATACAGGCACTATGACTCTAGGAACAGGAATCATGGTCGCCCTAATCATTGGCAATATGGATCGTTTGGCTGTAGGATTATTTGGTGTGCAT
This sequence comes from uncultured archaeon, assembly GCA_964485715.1. Lineage (GTDB taxonomy): Archaea > Asgardarchaeota > Heimdallarchaeia > Hodarchaeales > Hodarchaeaceae > Hodarchaeum. Next base: position 3,367 of record CAZALJ010000044.1, on the reverse strand, counting down.
TTCGTGAACTTCTTGTTGTTTTTCTTATACCTGGCTACTCACCAAACCGCAAAAGTTGCAACTGTTGACGAAAAAGGAAATATTGTCGCCCCTTGTCCTTATACTTTATACTGGCTTTTCCCATATTTCCTAAAAAACGTTGGAGAAAAGAAGAATGTAACCATTCTTCTTATGATTCACACAGCTATCGCTGTAAGTACCTTAATTATCTCATTACCAGTTTTTATACCTCCCTAGTTATGAGGAGCATGTAGATGTGTCCACCCTCATCTTATAAAATATTGGATAAGGCTTTGAACGAACTTATTCAGGCACTCATGAACGAACCAGCTCCAACTAGAGCTAAACTTGAGACCCTTAAACGAAACATTGCAAGACAATATAGATTAAAACGATTTGTTCGAAATTCAGAAATCCTTGAGTATGTTCTCGCTTCAAAAGGCTTAACTGAACATGATAAAGATTATTTAACGCAATTCTTGCAAGTGCGTAGAGTGAGAACAATCAGTGGCATTGCAGTAGTCGCAGTGATGACCAAACCCTCTTCCTGCCCAGGTAAATGTATATATTGCCCCGAGGTCAATGGAGCACCAAAATCTTATACAGGAAAAGAACCCGCAGCAATGAGGGGGGCTCAAAACGATTTTATTCCAAAGAAACAAGTCCAAGCGAGGATGAACCAGCTTAAAAGCATTGGACATCCACTAGATAAGGTCCACCTTGTAATAATGGGCGGAACATTTCTAGCAACTCCCTCAGATTATCAAGAATATTTTGTAAAGGAATGTATTGATGGGATAACTGGAAAAACATCAAACAATTTGGAAGAAGCTAACCAAAATGCTGAGACTAGTACTTACCGAAATGTTGGGATAACCTTTGAAACACGACCTGACTACTGTACTGATTCACATGTAGGTAGAATTTTACAACTTGGAGGAACGTGGATAGAAATTGGACTCCAAACTCTTTCTGATGAAATTTTACAGTTTATACAACGACATCACACATTAGAAGACGTTGAGAATGCAATCCGTTATGCTAGGGATGGAGGATTGAAAGTAACTGCTCACATGATGCCAAACCTTTTCCAGACACCTGAAGAAGATATATCTATGTTTGAAAAGCTTTATACAGATTCAAGATATATTCCTGATGCTATTAAAATCTATCCTACATTGGTTCTGCCTAATACACGCTTATTTGAGTTATGGAAAAACGGAGATTACCTTCCATACACCGCAGAAGAAGTTGTAAAGGTGATAGCTACAATCAAATCGATGACTCCTCCTTTTGTACGAATTCAGCGTATTCAGCGTGATATCCCTGCATATCTTATAGTGGAGGGTGTTCGATCAGGAAATTTGAGAGAACAAGCACAGGAAATACTAACAGAACGTAATAAAAAATGCTCCTGCATTCGTTGCCGTGAGGTTGGTCATCAAACAAATCTAGGTGATCTTTCCTGGCGTGAAAAAGATCAGAAATATCAAATTTTTGAATATCCTACTTCTGATGGGATAGAACACTTCATATCTTTCGAAACATCTGATAAAAAGACACTTTTTGGGTTTTTGCGTCTTCGAGAACCATCAGCGTATGCTTTTCGTCCTGAAACACTTGATCCGTTATCAACAATCATCCGAGAACTCCATGTTTACGGAAAACTTGTTGGTATTGGAAAGCTTCCAAAAGATCTCGAATGGCAGCACCGAGGAATTGGCCGAAAACTGATCTCCATTGCAGAAGAGATTTCTAGTGAGAGGGGATATCAAAAAATCCTTGTTACATCTGGTCTAGGAGTCCGTGATTATTATCACAAATTAGGTTTTAAAAAAGATGGAGTTTATATGGGAAAAAGGCTGTGAACTACCTCAACGACATAACTTGTCTGAAAAAACAATCATTCCAATTTCGATAGCATGTCCCATTCGAATTGAAGGTCCTTCTTTAATTCTTCGAGTTGTGAAGGTGTCATTTGTTTAAACCGTCCTGGTTGTTTTTCTAGGTACTCTTCAACTGGTAATCGCTTGTTTGGATCCTGATATTTAACCCCACGACGACTGAATGTAAGTTTTCCGTTTTCAATCTCATAGAGTGGAAAATATCCCGTTTGCACAGCTAGTTTACCAAGTTCTGGAGTAATAGCGGGATCTGAGTTCCAACCTGTAGGACATGGTGCATCTATTAAAATGAATCGGTAACCTTCTATATTTCCTGCTTTCTTTGCTTTGGTATGCAGGTCTCGCGGATAGCCAATTGATGCTGTTGCAATATAGGGTACATCATGAGCAGCCATAATCCGAGTAATACTTTTTCTTTTCTCGCGTTTCCCTATAGGAGTAGTAGTCGTAACTGCACCTCGAGGTGTGGCACCGCTTCGCTGAGCACCTGTATTGCTATAGAAACCATTATCGTAACAAAAGTGGAGGATATCTTCATTTCTTTCTGCTGCTCCAGACCAGGTAGCCACACCGATATCGTAAGTTCCACCGTCTCCAGACCAGACCACGGTTGTCACTTTCTCCCCTCTCCTCTTCTTAGCCCTTGAAATACCAGAAGCAGCGCTAGCGTGAGCAGCAAATGCGATATTTAAAGTAGGAACATTATAGGTGACGTGGGGGTGAAGACTTTGGATAACAGAAGCGCAACATGCAGGAATTACAACAATTGGCCGTTCTAACGCCGTAATAGCGGAACGATACGCAATAGACAGTCCACAACCCGCACATGCAAAATTTCCTCTCAACAAAACATCTGGTCGATCCATCATTTCTTTAATTTTGACACTCATTACTTCATTCCTCCATTACATAATTCTCTCTACTTCAGTCGCAATATCCATGTATGAAACATCCATTCCTCCCAAACCTCTAATTATTTGATGAAATTCAATCTCTACCTTTTGTGCATACAATTCAGCTTGAATCTCAATTGCAAGCTGACCAGCATTACCAAATGAAACAGAACGATCAATAACTAAGACTTTTGGTACCTTTTTCAAAGCATCAATCAATTCTTTTCTCGGAAATGGGCGAAAAACACGTATTCTAACGACAACAGCTTTAATACCTCTTTCACTCAAGACTTCCAATGACTGCTCGGCTTCTTCACCTAGTGTTCCTATTGCAACAATAGCAACCTCAGCTTCATTAATGTCACCTACGATTTCTACCATTTCTTTGCCAAGCCTTCCGAATTTTTCGGAATACTCTTGGAAAACTTTGGGGATAATAACATGCGCGTTGTTAAATCCATCAATCAATGACATTCTTTGCTCCCAAATACCCTGAGAATCAGTAAGAGATCCATGAGCAAAAGGATCCTCTGGATCTAACATCACAAGTGGTTTAAAGGGAGGAAGAAA
>CAZALJ010000043.1:0-10353 GCA_964485715.1 uncultured archaeon | reverse complement strand
CGGAATATGCTTTTCGGAGATGTCCGATAAATATTAATGGCATAAAAGTCCTCAAAAAATATCTTCCTCCTCCGTCATTCACGAAACAAAAAGTTAACTTGAACTTCGTTTACGTTTTTGTTTTTCAGGATTACTAGCGGATGCTTTTCCTCCTGTTAACCCTACTTCTTTAGCTAGCTCCATGAATGGGAGCACCATTTGCGCAACCGATTTATAAGCATCCTGGCCTTCTCCTAATAATATCATTCGATCTACATTGATATTCTTGAATACTTCAGGAAGCATATCTATTGTTTTTAGCTGGATATATTTTTCATCTGCTTGACTTAAGGCCTTTGCTTGCTCGAGAATTCCTTTAGCTAGGGCAACTTGAGTCTGAGTGATCTTAGCAGCCTCACCTTCTGCTTCTGCTAGTAATTGGTCTTTTCGGGCTTCTGCTTGTTGGCGGATACGTTCAGCTTCTACCCCAACTTCTTGTGTTACTCGAAGGTATTTCTCTGCTTCTGCGTTGATTCGCTTCTGTTTCCGCTCTGTTTCCGCTGCAATTATTGCTCGTTCTTGCTCTAATTGCGCAATTTGAATTTCTCTTTGTTTGGCTTTCGCTTCAATGGTAAGTTTGACCTCCTGGTCCGTTTTACCTGTTTTTTCTCGTACATCAAGGTTGCGAAGTTGAACATGTTCTTCCATGTCAGCTTGTCGAAGTTGTGCGCGTTGAGCTTCTTCGATCTTTTTTACTGCTTCGAGATTGTCTTTTAAACGTGAATCAAGAACCTCCACATCTCGGATTTCAATGGATTCCACAGTAATGCCCCAATCTCCTGAAAGCGCGTGAAGTTCCGTTGTCACATTTTTGATGATCTCAGCTCGGTTTCGAATAATCGCCTCGATTTTCATATTAGCACAAGTTGTTCTAATGATTGCTTCTGTAGCATTTTTTAAGGCTTTTTCAACATAATCAGATCGGGTTGGATTCCAACTTACTTTGGAAAAAGAGATTTCAGGGTTCGTGACCCTCCAATAAACAAATGCGGTTAATGCCACATCTTGGTATTCGTAAGAAACAACTTTTTCACGAGCCTCCAATAAGGTCTGTTGAACGGTAGTAGGTATAACAACTACTTCATCTAAGACGGGCCATAATATCACTACACCGCCTGTACCAGCTCGTTTAACTCTTCCACGTCGGAAATGAATAACATATTCGTTAGTTTTAAATTTTTTAAAGCGAGAGATATAAAACATGATAAAGAGAAGAAATAATACGAACAAGAAAATGAAAGCTATCCCGATGAAAGGTATTAGTTCAGGAAAGACGGTCATAATTACCATAGCAACAATAACAAAACCAATAAACAAACCACCAATATACAACAGTTCTCTTTTCATTTTTTTCACCTAAAATTCATTTTGAGTTTATCTCACTCCCATTTTATGGTTCCTTCAGGAATTGATCTTTTTTCTGTTGAGGACCACTCATCTATAATTAACATGTTTCCTTGGATTTCAATAACATATGCTGTCATGCCTCTGGCAATAGCTCCATACTTAGTTTTAGCGGCCATTTTGACGGGTCCATGAATTGACGAGGTTTCGATCACCACGAGGCCGCCTTTTTCATCAACAGTAGTCAGTGTTTGGACTGTATCATCAATTTTTATGGTTTCTAAAGCTGTCTCATAAATTTCTGAGATGGCTATTTTCTCCCAAATCTTAGAAACTGCAAATGTGGTACCGAAAGGCAATCCGAAAATGGTTATCATCAGAATGAGAGGATGAATAGCTGTTTCTAATAGAATCGTACCTGAACCCCCAAAGGTTATCATAAATGTCCCTAGTAAGAGCATTAGTGGTGTTGGAGTGTCAACACCATGATCATCTAAACCGAGATGTTTGTCAACACCAACGCTAGCATCATGGTCAATATCAATACTAACATCAGCATCGATATCAACATCTGCATCAACATCGACTGAAACATCATGATCTAAAGAAAAGTCTTTATCTAAGGAAAAATCCTTGTCTAAGGAGACTCCATGATCTACAGAAACATCATGATCCAGAGAGACATCATGATCTACATCATGATCTATATCGGCACCATGATGGAATAAATGGCTTCCTTGAAGAATGAGTGTTAGAAAGAAAATGATTAAGCCAGAAATCAGACTGCCCCAACAAATCTGTTGAAGAATTTCTAAAAGAAGCTCCAAATCTACTGGTGCCATGTTGCTCACGTGCTCCTGTATCATACTCCTTCTTATATTTTTACTTTGCAGAACATCAAATTTGAATGAAAGTAGCTTCATTCATAGAAAGGATCGTTTAATTTCGTAGAACCCTATCAACTGTAGTTGTTTTTGAATTATGATCTTAAGGTGTTCTTATTATGGATTTAATGATAGGTTTTATAATTTAGTTATTTTGAATTTATGTTAAATCTTTAAGAGCTTGAAAATTTTATGAAATGTATTCCAAGAACACCATTGTAAAAGAATGAAAGTTGTAGTAAAGAAATTTTTTGCCAAATATTCGATCCAATATAGCCTTTATCCTAAAAAAGCTAATGGATTAGTCTTTAATTTATTGATGCAATTTACAATTTTGAGTAAACAAAAAACTATTCTATAGAAATCACATATCTAACCAACAATTGTTTCCATATCACTTTTATAACCTTTTTTCCTAAGATTAATGAGTAACTCAACTATTAGTAAAAGTAAGACCTAGGGTCTCAAATTGATGGATCAAGAAATTAATACAAATAAAAAGCAGAAACACCCATATGATGAATACAGGTCTGGCTAAGCCCTTAAAGAAAGTTTTTAAATGATCAGAAAATAAAAATAATTTGCTAGCAAAATGAACTCTTTGGCAATTCAGTTTTAATCTAAGTAGATTGAGACACTCTTCCAATCCTAGGTTAGTAAATCATCAGTAAAGATATAATTTTCAGCTCAGAAAAAAATATTGTGATTTTTATGTTTAATCGGATTCTCATCGCCAATAGAGGAGAGATTGCTAGTCGAGTAATTAGCTCTGCTCAAGAGATGGGAATCGAAACCGTTGCTATCTACTCTGATGTCGATGAGGAAGCTGTACAGGTTCATGCAGCAGATTTCTCGTATCCATTGGGAGATCCTACACCAGCTGAAAGTTACTTAAATATGGATAAAATTATAAATATTGCTCTCGAGAGTGGATCAGAGGCCATACATCCTGGTTACGGTTTTCTGTCTGAGAACGCCGAATTTGCGACGAGAGTTATTGATGCAGGATTATTTTGGATTGGTCCAACCCCTGAAGCCCTCCATGCGGTCGGCGATAAGATTCAAGCCAAAAAAACAATGGAAGCAGCAAACATCCCTGTGATTCCAGGTTATCATGGAGGGTCTCGAAATAAAAATTTCTTATTTAAGAAAGCTCAAGAAATCGGTTTTCCACTTTTAATTAAAGCCACGGCTGGTGGTGGGGGAAGGGGAATGAGGATTGTTAACTCTAAGGAAGAATTTCCTTCTTTATATGATAGTGCACGACGGGAAGCACAAGCTGCTTTCGGAAATGGTGATGTTTTTTTAGAGAAATACTTTGAACATATACGACATATTGAGTTTCAGATTTTAGGAGATCATTTTGGAAACATCATTCATTTAAATGAACGGGAGTGTTCAATCCAAAGACGTCATCAGAAAATCATTGAAGAAACGCCTTCTAATGCCTTAACTGACGATTTGAGAAAGCAGATGGGAGAGGTAGCTATTGCTGCTGCTTGTGCTGTAAATTATACTAATGCTGGCTCAGTTGAATTCATTCTTGATCAGGATAACAATTTTTATTTTATGGAAATTAACGCTCGATTACAAGTTGAACACGCGATTACTGAAGCCACCACAGGCATTGACCTTGTGAAATGGCAAATTAAAATCGCTGCTGGCCAAAAGATTTCATTAAAACAAGATGAAGTACTTGGACGGGGTCACGCACTAGAATTCCGTATTTATGCTGAAAATCCAGAAAATCAGTTCATGCCCACTGCGGGAAAGATTCACCAAATGCAATTCCCCGTGGGTGCTAATATCCGCACTGATTTAGGAATCCCTACTTCAGGAGGGGAAGTTTCTACATTTTATGATCCCATGATTTCTAAATTGATTGTGCATGCTGAGAATCGCGAAGAAGCAATTCAGAAAATGCGTTGGGCGTTACGTAATTACGCTGCTCAAGGAGTAAAGACGAATATCCCCTTTTTAAAAGAGGTTCTCAACCACCCCGATTTTCTCTCTGGAAATACACATACAGACTTTGTTGATGCTCATTTTTATAAGTGGAAAGGAGAACATAAAGAAACCCCAAATGAAGTCTTGTTAGCCGCCGCGCTTTTTGAAGTTATGGAACCTTTCATGACGACAGGTAACGACATTAACGCCACCACTGTGTTAAACGGTATAGATCCTCATTCACCTTGGCAGAAGATTGGAACATGGGGTCGGGAAAGCCTTGATGTACTTTCAGACAAAATTACTGGTACCTTAGGTAAAGGGAAACAAGCTATTAAGAAAATTCTTCCTGGTAAAGGAAAAGACATTAAATCATCTTTCCTCCCTGATTCCGATCCTTTCTCTCCCTGGCGTAAATTGGGTTCTTGGAAAGTCAACAAGAATGACAAGTAGGATCAAGCATGAGCGAAGTTTTTAATTTTGATGACGGTACACAGCGATTTGAAGTTCGTCTTCGGCGTAATGAGAATGATTCTTATGTAATCATTATTAATAGAGGGGAGAAAGAGGAGGAGAAGGAGGTTCAAGTTAGTGCTAAGGTTCTTGGGGTTGGACAATTTCAATTTACTTTGGATAATATTATTTACAAATGTTCGGTAGCTAAAGATGGAGATGTCAGATTTATTCATTTAGATGGTGAAGACTACGAAATAAAACGAGTAAGTGAAGCTGTAGATGAATTTGGTGAAGCGGAAGAAGATCTAGGGAGTTTGTCTAGTCCCATGCCAGGTAGAATTGTAAAATTATTAGTTAAACCTGGGGATCGTGTGAAAAAAGGTCAAGAATTAATTGTTGTTGAAGCGATGAAAATGGAGAATAAGATTGCTGCACCCTTTGATGGAACAGTGATAAAAGTTTTTTTTCCCGAAGGAGACCAAATTGAAGCTAATGTACCATTAATCGAAATAGAAGAAGAGTACGATCATATAGAAGAAAATGAGGGTGAAATTAAGGATTGAAGGGGAATTTTTGACAAATTAATTCTTGGTTATTGCAGTTATAATGATTAATTTTTTTCTTTAGGAACAAAACTGAAATATCCATAAATAGAGGGGGTGGAAACGCTTTATAGTAGATCATTCTTTTATCACGAACGCTCCTCCATGGATGGTTCTTGTATGGTAGTAATTAAAAGCAAAGTTGATATTAATTCAAAAGAGTTTAAAGAAAATTATGAGCACTATCATAAGATTCTTCAAGAATATCATGAGATTTGCGATAAGGTACGAACAGGTAATCCAAAGGCGATTGAGAAGCATCTTCAGCGAGGAAAAATTTTAGCACGAAAACGAATTGAAATGATTCTAGATCCTGACACTCCTTTCATGGAATTAAGTCCGCTTGCAGCCTATAACATGTACGATAATGCTTGTCCTTATGCAGGGATCGTCACTGGTATTGGTTTAGTAGGTGGACGGGAGATGATGTTCATAGCAAATGATGCAACAATTAAAGGTGGAACATATCATCCCATGACTGTGAAAAAACATTTAAGAGCTCAAGAAATTGCTGAACAGAATCGTTTACCATGTTTATACCTAGTTGATTCTGGTGGTGCTTTTTTACCCCTACAGGCTGACGTATTTCCTGATAAAGAACATTTCGGAAGAATTTTTTATAACCAAGCTCAGATGTCAGCAAAGAAGATTCCACAGATAAGTGCAGTGATGGGTTCTTGTACTGCGGGTGGTGCTTATGTTCCAGCAATGTCTGATGAGACGGTTATTGTAAAAGATATTGGAACGATCTTTTTAGGGGGGCCTCCTCTTGTGAAAGCCGCTACGGGAGAGGAAATATCAGCTAATGATTTAGGAGGAGCGGATGTACATTGTCGTACCTCTGGTGTTTCTGACCTTTACGCTTTGAATGATGAACACGCTCTTCGTATAACGCGTGATATAATCGAACATCTTAATTTACCATCTAAGACAAAACTGGATATCCGCCCTCCCGAAGATCCCCTTTATCCTACAGATGAAATTTATGGTATTCTTCCTAAAGATCCTAAAATAGCATATGATGTCCATGAAATTATTATCCGATTGGTTGATGGTTCTGATTTTCACGAATTCAAATCTCTCTATGGAACAACGTTGGTTTGCGGTTTTGCTCGAATTATGGGTTATCCTGTGGGTATTCTTGCAAATAATGGAGTCCTTTTTTCTGAAAGTGCATTAAAAGGTACACACTTCATCAATCTATGCTCTCAGAGAAAAGTACCATTAATATTTCTGCAAAATATTACTGGATTCATGGTGGGTCGCGATGCTGAGGCTGGGGGGATTGCAAAAGACGGAGCCAAAATGGTGATGGCTGTAAGTAATACTCAAGTACCGAAGATAACAATTATTATTGGTGGAAGTTTTGGAGCAGGGAATTATGGAATGGCAGGACGAGCATATTCACCTCGTTTTCTCTTTATGTGGCCTAATGCGCGAATATCGGTTATGGGTGGTGACCAAGCAGCAAACGTCTTAGCAACTGTTAAAGAAGCTCAATACGAAGCTCAAAGTAAAAAATTTTCTCAGGAGGAGCGGAAGAAACTCATGGAACCCATTCTTGCTAAATATGAAAAAGAAGGTTCAGCTTATTATTCCACAGCTCGGTTATGGGATGATGGAATAATCGATCCTGCAGACACGAGAATCGTGTTAGCTCTTTGTATTTCTGCAACATTAAACGCTCCAATACCTGATACGAGCTTTGGTGTATTCCGGATGTAAAAGCAAATAAATGAGGGATAAATTATGACCTCCTACGAAACGATATTAATAGAGGCTATAGACCATGTTGCTATTGTGACCCTAAATCGTACTGAAGTACACAATGCCTTCAACTCTGTGATGATTAGAGAGTTGACTTCCGCTTTTAGAGATTTAGGAAATGATCCTGAAATCAGAATAATTGTTCTTACAGGTGCAGGGAGATCTTTCTCAGCGGGTGCCGACCTGAATTATATGAGGGCAAGTAAAGATTTCAGCTATGAAGAGAATCGTGAGGATGCAGTTCAATTGGAGCAATTGTTCAATACTATTTACTCTACTCCTAAACCAGTTGTCGGAAAAATCAACGGAGCCGCATTTGGGGGTGGTGTGGGGTTAATTGCATCATGCGACATTGCAATAGCAATAGAAAAAGCAAAATTCGCTTTTTCCGAGGTAAATCTGGGAATAATGCCTGCGGTGATAAGTCCCTATGTTGTTCCAAAAATCGGTGCTAAAGCAAGACGTTACTTTTTAACTGGAGAACGTTTTGATGCGAATACCGCTAAACAAATGGGTTTAATCCATGAGGTAGCATTAGATGTTAACGAATTAGATCAAAGAGTTGCTGATGTTATCGATCAGTTGTTATCTAGTAGTCCTGCAGCAGTAGCCCAGATCAAATTATTGTTGGAAAAAAATCGAGATACTAATTTGGAAGAATTGCGACCGTATTGTGTTGAAGCGATCTCGAAAATTCGTACAACTTCTGAAGGAAAAGAAGGTTTGAATGCTTTTCTAGAAAAATGTCCAGCGAATTGGAAATTAGGTCCTTGGAAAGGGCGAAAAAGTTGAGAAAACTCTTAATAGAAAATTTCTGGCGGAAAAAATGGATATTCAAATAGATTATGAGTTTATACCTATTTCTAAACCTGATCTACCAAATTTGGTGTTTATTCACGGCGCTGGTGGTGATAAAACCCAGTGGGAGGATCAGAAGACTTTTTTTCAGAATTTAGGTTGGGGAGTAGTGATCCCAAGTCTGCCTGGCCATGGACAAAACCCTTCGATCAACTCTCTAAGCATAAGCAAGTGTGTTGATGAGATTTCCCTCTTGATCACCAGTCTCGATTTGGAACAGGTGAGCTTAATTGGCCATTCAATGGGAGGAGCTATTGCTCTTCAGTTTGTATTACAAGATGAAGAATCAGTTATAAAAAACCTTGTTTTGATCGGAACTGGAGCTAATATGTACGTGAACCCGATTATTTTCGAATTGATTGAAGCCGATGTTAACCAAGCGTCACAAGTAATAACAAAATTTGCTTATGGTGAAAATGCCCAAGAAGAACTAAAACAAAAGAGTGAGAATATTATGCGAAATACTAGATCAAAGATTCTTTATGACGCTTTTAAAGCATGTAGTCTTTTTGATGTACGAAACGAGATAAATAAAATCACTATCCCAACATTGATTATATGTGGAGAGAACGATAAAATGATGCCGGTGAAATATTCTTCATTTTTGAATGAGAATATCCACCAAACAAACCTAGTAATAATACCAAGAGCAGGACATTATGTCTTTCAAGAAGCGTCTAATCAGGTGAATAAACAGATTTATGACTTTATTTCAAACACAAATAATTTAAACCTTTCAAAGGAGTAATAAGATTGAAGTTTCGAATTGCAGCAGCACAAATTCAATCACGTCAATCCGATCCTCGTCATAACATAGAAAAAATTTCAAAGATATGTCAGAAAAGCGAAATTACTGCTGATCCAAATACCATTGTGGTTTTTCCTGAACTTGCAGTGACAGGTTATCTCATGCATGATGATGTTTTCAGTTTAGCTGAGAAAGTGCCCACAGGGCCATTGTGCCAGAAGCTAGTAGAAATAGCCGAAAGAAGCAATTGTTATCTTGTTACAGGCCTACCAGAGATATCAGTTCCAGGAGTAATATATAATTCAGCAGTATTCTTTGGTCCAAAAGGATTCTTAGGAAAAGGCCGGAAAATTTTCATTCCTAATCATTCAGTTTTCAATGAAAGGCGTTATTTTAGGAGTGCTACAACAATAAACGTCATTGATAGTCCATTAGGAAAAATTGGGTTACAAATTTGCTATGATTTATTTAGTCCAGAAATAACACGAGCTCACGCTTTATTAGGAGCACACACAAGTATTTGCATTTCTGCTTCTCCTGGTGTACGAAGGCATTATTTTGAATCGTTTTTACCTGTCCGTGCGATGGAAAACACGATCAATTTAGTATATATAAACCAATCAGGAATCCAAGATGATTTAGTATTTTGGGGAGGATCTGAAGTTCGAAATGCTACAGGAAAACAGGTGATAAAACTCAAGTATGACGAACCCGATTTTGGGATTGCCCAATTGGATACTGATGTGCGTACAGCTAGACCATTTGTTCCAACACTTAGAGATGTACCACCATGGATCTATTCAATGTTAGAAAAAGAAAGTCAAGAGCTTTAACATGGAGAGATGAAAAATGAAAAAAATTCCTCCTATTGATGCTCCCCACACGATAAAACTCATTGAAAGTTTTATTAGAACCCGTGTGTCCGAGGTAGGAGCCAAAGGAGTGGTAATCGGGCTGAGTGGTGGTATTGATTCTGCAGTCGTAGCTACGATCGCTGTCCACGCTTTAGATCCTATAAAAGTATTTGCTTTGTTTTTACCTAGTAATACAACGCCAGACACCGATGTAAAAGATGTTAAATTACTATGCTCCCAATTAAGTATTAATCTTACTGTAATCGATATTCAAAAAATGGTCAAAATTTTTTCTGAGGATATACAAGAAATGGAAGACCCATCGTTATTAGAATGGGCAAATTTTAAACCTCGTATCCGTCAAACAGTTCAATATTTCTTTGCAAATAGGCTCAATTATTTAGTTTGTGGAGCTGGTAATAAAAGTGAGTTGATGATAGGTTACTTCACGAAGTTTGGAGATGGAGCTGTCGATATTTTACCCATTGGGGATGTTTATAAAACCCATGTGTTTCAGCTCGGGAAATTTTTGAAAGTTCCAAAGAATATCATTGCAAAGGTTCCTTCAGCAGGTTTGTGGGAAGGACAAACAGATGAAGGTGAGATTGGAATGTCTTATTCTAAATTGGATAGTATCCTTTTTGGTCTCGAACGTTTTCAATCTGAAGACGATCTTGCTGAGCACCTTCAGATTCCCCTTTCAGAAGTGAAAAAGGTTCGATCAATGCTTTATCAAAGTGAACATAAGCGACGAGGGCCAATTATTTTTAAGTTAGGAATTAGAACTCCTAATCACGACTGGCGAATTCCTTTAGTAAAACCAAGCAATTTTTAGTCTAACCCTTTTGAAAAAA